>JAYVJQ010000092.1:0-11787 GCA_043769055.1 Allobrachymonas sp. | reverse complement strand
GCCTCCGGCGGCCTGGCTGGGGCCTTGAGTAAATAAGTTTCCGAATGCCCTGCGTTTATACGCGGGGACGGAATTTACAGAAAGAATGTTGCACTAGCGATGACGAAGAGTACGGATGAAAACGTGCTCGCGGCTTCTCCTTTGGCTAAGATTCCGTTCATCCGTACGCCTCATGGCCCGCTGTGTGAGAGTCAGGTGATTGTGGATTACTTGGAGGCGGCTTATCCGGCTGTGCCTTTGATGCCCAGTGATGCTTATGCAGCGGCGAAGGTGCGGGAGCTGTGCAGTTTTATTGACATGCATTTGGAGCTGGTGGTGCGCGATTTGTACCCGCAGGCGTTTTTTGGTGGCACGGTGAGTGAATCGTCTCAGGCGCGGGTGAAGAAGCAGTTGGAGAAGAACATTCCGGCGTTTGCAAAATTAGCCAAATTTTCGCCTTATGTGGCGGGCGATACGTTCACGCTGGCCGATTGCTCGGCTAGGGTGAGCTTGCCACTGGTGGGTATGGCCACCAAGATCGTGCTGGGCGAGGATATGCTGGCTGCTGCGGTGGATTACAAGCCGTATATGAAGATGATTGGCGAGCGGCCTTCTGCGCAAAGGGTGGCGGCGGATCGCAAGGCGGTGAATGTGAAGCCTTGATGCCGCGCGCTTGGCTCTAGCGCGCAGCGAATTGAAGCACAAGATGCCAAAGTCGTCATGACAGTGCACGGCACTGCTGGCTTGGTAGCAAAGTATCATTGCTGAGTGAAATTTTTCCAGCTGCTCGCTCTCCTCGTATTCCTGCACCCATTTGCTCTAGGCCAGAGCTTGCCCAACGATTCGACCAAGCGCATGCAAGCTTGCACCACCTGCCACGGCGCGGGGGTGACTGCCACGGTGGGGCGCACGGCCAATGAGGTTTACTTTCCGCGCATTGCGGGTAAGCCTGCGGGCTATTTGCACAATCAGCTCAAGAATTTTCGAGACGGGCGGCGGCATTATGGGCTGATGGTGGGGCTGGTGGAGCATTTGAATGATGCGGCGCTGCTGGAGATGGCGCAGTATTTTGCGCTTTTGGATTTGCCTTACCCCGAGCCGCAAGCGGCCCCTAGCAGCACGAGCTCGACGGCGATGCAGCGAGGGCAGCAATTGGCTCTGAACGGCGATGCGAGCAAAGGCATTGCCGCTTGCGTGAGCTGCCACGGCGCAAATTTGCTGGGCGTGCAACCTGCGATTCCGGGGCTGCTGGGCTTGCCGCGTGATTATTTGGCAGGGCAGGTGGGCGCTTGGCACACGGGGATGCGTAGAGCGCAATCGCCTGATTGCATGGCGAGTGTGGCTTCGAGGCTCTCGCCAGACGATGTGAGCGCGGTAAGCACTTGGCTGGCGGCGCAGCGCGTGCCTGCTCTAGCTAAGCCTGCTGCTTCGTTGGCTGCGCTGCCAGCGCCATTGCCTGTGGCTTGCGGAGGTGTGAATTGAATTGGCGTGCCAAGTGGAAATCTGCAAGCCCAGAGCGGCGCTGCTTGTGGGCAGCTTTGGCTGCCGCGCTTGCATTGCTGCTCTTCATGGCGATACGCATCACTATCGAATTAGTAGCATTCCCCGCAATAGATACGTCGGCTACTGGCCCAAAAGGCTTGCAAAATACTGCGTTGATTGAGCGTGGCGCTTATTTGGCCACAATGGGCAACTGCGCTGCCTGCCACACCGATCGAGGTGGTGCGGCGTATGCAGGCGGCAAGGCGATTCACACGCCTTTTGGCGCGGTGTTTGCCAGTAACATCACGCCTGATGCGCAGCATGGCATTGGGCTGTGGAGCGCCGATGCGTTTTATCGCGCGCTCAATCAAGGCGTGAATGCACGCGGCAAGCTGCTCACGCCGGCGTTCCCGTACACGAATTACACCCATGTGAGCCGAGCCGACAGCGATGCGCTGCATGCATATTTTATGCATGGCGTGCAGCCTGTGGTGCAGGCTAATCGGGCGCATGAGCTGGCGTTTCCGTTCAACACGCAGTTGGCGCTGGCGGTGTGGCGCAGCATGTATTTCACCGCAAGTACTCCTGATTCAATAGCAGCTCGCGCAGATAATACGCCGGCTACAGGCCAAAAAGATATAAAAAAAGAGCTAGAGAGAGGCCAATACCTCGTGCGCGGCCTAGGCCATTGCAGCGCCTGCCACGCGGAGCGCAACGCGCTGGGCGCTGCCAAGAATGAGCAATTTGCAGGCGCGCTGATGCCCATGCACGATTGGTATGCGCCATCTCTCCATGCGCGTGAAGAGGCTGGTGTGCAGCACTGGTCGCGCAGCCAAGTCGTGGCGCTACTCAAAAATGGCGTCACAACCAATGCCTCTGTGCTCGGGCCGATGGCTGAAGTCGTGAGCAAAAGCACGCAGCATTGGAGCGATGCCGATTTGAATGCAGCGGCGGCGTATTTGCAAAGCCTGCCTGTGCTGAACGCTCCGCAAGCAGCCAGCAGAAGCAGCGCCTCGCTCGATCAGCGCCTGCGCAGCCAAGGCGCGCAGCTCTATGCGCAGCACTGCGCTACCTGCCATGGGGAGAACGGGCAAGGCTTAAAAGTAGAAGGCAACGTGGCGCTGCCCGCACTCGCTGGCAACCGCGCTGTGACGATGGCATCGAGTGCCAATCTCATTCGCATCATCCTCGCAGGCGGCTACGCGCCCTCCACCGCAGGCAACCCGCGCCCCTATGGCATGCCGCCCTTCGTGCATGTGCTGAGTGATGAAGATATCGCCTCAGTGGCCAGCTATATCCGCGCGAGCTGGGGCAATGAGGCAGGTGCGGTCAGTGCTTCGCAGGTGATCACGCACAGGCGTGGAGTCCTCAACTAAGTCATTCCCCTTCTGTGGTGCAATACAAGGATGCAGATCAAAATTGCACACCGCCGAGAAGATGCCCGCTTGCTGCGCGGGCTGGGCCAGTATGTGCACGATGTGAGTTTGCCAGGCATGCTGTATGCGGCATTTGTGCGTAGCCCTGTGGCTTGCGGCAAGATCGTGAGCATGGGCAAGGCTTGCGAAGGCGCGACGATGGTGCTCAGCGCAGCAGACTTGGGCGAGCATGCGATGCCGCAAATCAATACTTTGCTGCCTTTGGTGCGCAACTATCACTTTCCCGTTTTGCCTTTGCATAATGTGTCGTATGCCGGGCAGCCGTTGGCTGTGGTGCTGGCGCATTCGCGCGATGTGGCGCGGCGCGCAGCGGATGCACTGCAAGCGCAGTTGGTGATTGAAGCTGTATCGCCGCAAGATGATCCGGCCCCTTGGGCGAGCATTGAATGGGGCAAGGCAAGCAAGCTGCAGGGCGCAAGCGTGAGCACTGAGCTGCACAGCCCGCGCCTGCAAGCCATGAGCTTGGAGCCCCGCGCTGCGGTGATCGCTTGGAGCGATGAGACCCAGCAGCTCACCGCATGGCTTCCCACGCAAACGCCTTCTCGCGCGCAAGCTGATTTGGCGGTCTGCTTGAATCTTGAGACGCCCCAAGTGCGTGTGATTGCGCCCGATGTGGGCGGCGCGTTTGGCGCAAAAGCTTCGCTGTGCATTGAAGATTTCGTAGTAGCGCTTGTTGCGCGGCATGCCAAGAGCGCGGTGAGCTGGCAAAGCAGCCGCTCAGAAGAATTTCTCTCCGGCATGCAAGGGCGCGGCAGCGTGCTCAAGGGCAGTTTGACGGTTGATGCGCAAGGCAAATTCTTGGCGCTTGATGCGCGGGTAGAGATGAGCTTGGGCGCTTGGTTGCCCTATTCGGCCATGATGCCGCTGCGCAATGCCACGCGAATTCTGCCGGGGCCTTATCACGTGGCCCATGTGCATGTGAGTGGGCAAGCTAATGGCTCTCACACCGCGCCAGTGAACATCTACCGAGGCGCAGGCCGCCCAGAAGCTGCGCTGCTGATGGAAACGTTGGTCGACACTGCTGCGCGCGCCATCAAAATAGATCCAGTGGATCTGCGCGTGCGCAACCTAATTGCAGCGCACGAGATGCCGTATGCCACGCCCAGCGGCGAAGTGCTCGACAGCGGTGATTATTTGAGAGCGCTCGCCTACGCCTGCGACTCGCTCGGCTATGAGGCAGCGCGAAAAATACAAGCGCAGCGCAGACTTGCAGGCGAGGTTGTGGGCATCGGCGTGGGCATGTACATCGAGCCTTGCGGCCAAGGCTGGGAGGCAGCGCGCATGACCCTGCATGCGGACGGTAAGATCACCGTGGCCAGTGGCTCGCCCGCGCAGGGCCAAGGGCATGCGAGCAGCTTTGCGCAGATTGCCTTCGATGCTCTATCGCCCCACATAACCTGCACACTCGATGAAATTGAAGTGCTGCTCGGTGACACGCAGCTGTGCCCCGAAGGTATTGGCGCGCTGGCCAGCCGCAGCATGGCTATTGGCGGCAGCGCGATTGTGCAGGCTTGCGCGCAGTTAATTGCGCGATTGAAAGCGGGCGAGCAAGCGCCGCTGGTGGAAGAGAGCAGATTCACCGCGCAAGAGGCATGGAGCTATGGCTGCGTGATCGCTTGCGTGGCGCTTGATCGCGACACGGGTGAGCTAGAGATTGAGCGCATCGTGTGGGCTGATGATGCAGGCCACATCATCTCGCCCCAGCTCGCGCACGGCCAGTTGGTTGGCGGCATGGCGCAAGGCTTGGGGCAAGCCATGATGGAATGCATCCGCTACGATGCGCAAGGCCAACTCCTCACCGGCTCGCTCATGGACTACGCCGTGCCCCGCGCAAGCGATATGCCCGCGCAGATCAGCATCGAAAGTTTTGCCACACCCAGCCCGAATAATTTGCACGGTGCGAAAGGTGTGGGCGAAGCGGGCTGCATTGGTGTGCCTGCTGCGCTCATGAATGCCGCGCGCGATGCGCTCTCGCCTTGGGGCGAGCAGGATTTATCATTCCCTTTAAGCGCCGAGCAACTCTGGCGCTGTATGACGAAAGCAAGTAATGGACTATAAAAAATCTGAAGCCAAAGAATACGCCAAGCAGCATTTGCGCGGCATTTGGGCGGCGAATCTCACGCCCTTTGATGCGCAACTGCGCTTTGACGAAGCAGCCTATCGCGCCAACGCGCAGCACTGGTTTGAAGTCTTGAGGCTCAGCGGCATTTTTATTGCGGGCAAGCAGGCTGAATTTTTCTCCATGAGTTTGGCTGAGCGTAAGCGGCAAATTGAAATCACGGTAGAAGCGGCGCAGGCAGCGGGTAAGAAGCTGGGCAAGCGCCCGGGCACGATGGCCTCTTGCTCCGATACTCAGCTCGATACCGTGCTGGAGCTGGGCCACCATGCAAAAAATGTAGGCGCTGATTACGTGATCATCCACAGCCCGGTGCTGCACTTTGGCGCCGATACGGAGGAGACGATTTACGAGTACTACCGCTATTTGTGTGAGCAGCTGGATATTGGCATCGCGATGTGGAATCACCCTGATTGCGGCTATGTGATGAGCCCTGAGCTGTGCAACCGCATTGCCGATTTGCCCAATATCGTGACCATCAAATACAGCACCGAGCGCGCGCAATACAAGCGCTTGACCGAGCTGGCCGGTCACAAAATCCAAGTCAGCAACCCCGATGAGCACCATTGGCTGGACAACATCATCGAGCTGGGCTGGCAGCTTTACCTTTGCTCCACGCCACCCTTCTTGCTGCAAACCGCTGTGGATCAGCGCATGAATGAATACACGCAGCTTGCATTTGCTGGCGAGCATGCGAAGGCGCGGAGGTTAAGCGATAGCCTGCAACCTGTACGCGATGCCATCAAGGCCAGCAAGCCTGCCGGCAAGCCGCAGGCGCATGGCAAGTACTGGCAGGGCTTGATTGGGCAGCGTGGCGGTGATGATGTGGGCTATGTGCGCAGACCTTTGCTCAATCTCACTGATGGTGAAAAAACTAAGATTCGTAATGCATTGGTAGATTCAGGCTTGCGGGTGGACTAGACATGCTTCGCTTGCAAGTCAATGGCCAAGAGCATGCTTTGGATAGAGAAGCAGGCACGCTCTTGATTGATGCGCTGCGCGATGATTTGAAACTCACCGGCACGCATCAAGGCTGTGACACCGCGCAATGCGGCGCATGCACGGTGCTCTGCGATGGCGCGGCGGTGAAGTCTTGCAACGTGCTCGCATTGCAAATGCAGGGCCGCAATATTCGAACGATTGAATCGGTCGGCACGCCAGAGCAGCTGCATGTGATGCAGCAAGCCTTCAGCACACATCACGCGCTGCAATGCGGCTACTGCACGCCCGGGCTCATCATGCGGGCGCTGGCGATGCATGCGGAGGGTGTGCCACCTGTGCCGCAGGCAGTGCGCGCGGCTTTGGCTGGCAATATCTGCCGCTGTACGGGGTATGAGGGCATCGTGGCGGCGATTTGCGAAGGTTTGACCAAGATGCGCGAGGCTGCAAAGTGAGCGTGATGCCTGCTGGCTTGCGCTACGAGCAGCCCGCAACGCTGCATGCTGCGCGTGAGCTGCTGAGCATTGAGGGCGCTGTGCTGATGGCAGGCGGGCAATCTCTGCTGGCGGCGATGAAGCTGGGTCTCAATCAAAGTGCGGTGCTTATTGATTTGCAGGGCATCAAGGCATTGCAAGAGATTGCAGTGCAAGAGGGGCGCTTGATGATTGGCGCAATGGCCACGCATGCGGCCATTGCGGCATCGCCCCTCGTGCGCGAGTTCGCGCCGGGCCTGTGCGCGCTTGCACATGGCATTGCCGACAGCCAAGTGCGCAATATGGGCACGATGGGTGGCTCATTGGCGAATAACGATCCGGCCGCTTGCTGGCCTGCTGCTGCACTGTCTGCACAGGCAGTGATCGTCACGACTCAGCGGCGCATTGCAGCCGATGATTTCTTTCAAGGGCTGTACACCACGGATTTGCAAAGTGACGAGATCATCACGGCGATTGAATGGCCAGCACTCAAGCAGTTTGAATACATCAAGTTTGAGCAAAAAGCCTCGCGCTTTGCCTTGGTTGGCGTGGCGCTAGCTTGCTTTGCGGATGCCGCACCGCGTGTGGCCATCACGGGTCTCGGCTCGGGCGTTGCGCTTTGGTATGAAGTGGGCGAGGCATTGCAGAAGAATTTTTCAGTCGAAGCGTTGGATGTGTTGCACTACCCAGAGCATTTGGCGCTGGGTGATCTGCATGCGAGCGCGCTGTATCGGGCGCATTTGGTGAGTGTACTCACACGGCGTTGTATCGCTCATATTTCTAAAGAAAATCCCGTACTTCCCGGCATAAAATATGGGGAGCGTGCTATTAATTTAGTAGTCAATGATTCATCTGCAACAACCGATGATGGTTTGCAGATGCAGGGCGAGCAGCGATTGAACGCACCGATAGACGCTGTGTGGCCGCGTCTGCTCGATCCTACCACATTGAAATCTTGCGTTGCAGGCTGTGAAACGTTTGTGCAAAGTTCGCCCACCAGCTACATCGCGCAAGTCAAAGTTGGCCTTGGCCCTGTATCGGCACGTTTCAAGGTGGATGTGCAGTTGAAAGACATTCAAGCGCCACACTCTTGCACCTTGGTCTTCAGCGGCAATGCTGGTGCTTTGGGCGTAGGCCAAGGCACAGCGCGCGTGCAGCTCAGCGCAGTTGAAAGCGGCACGCAGCTGAATTGGCAGGCTTCATCCAATGTGAACGGCAGGTTGGCGCAACTAGGCTCGCGTTTGATTGCAGCCAGCGCCAACAAGCTCACTGAAGATTTTTTCAAGAAGTTTGCACAGCAGTTTGCATCTTCATCTGCTCTTGAACCGAGCAAGGGTTTATGGCAAGCTGCACTCCAATGGTTTCAACGCATTTTTAAATCATGACCACAGCACAACACTACAGCGCCCCTTTGAATCTGAATACGTGGCTGCAAGACAATGCAGACCGCTTCAAGCCGCCTGTGGGCAATCAGCAAATTTGGAAAAACTCTGATTTGATTTGCACCGTGGTGGGCGGCCCTAATCAGCGCACCGATTTTCATGACGATCCGTATGAAGAATATTTTCACCAATTCAAAGGCAATGCCTCGCTCTTGATTGCCGATCGCGGCAAGTTCGAGCGCATTCCGCTGCGTGAAGGCGATGTGTTTTTACTGCCACCGCATGTGCGCCATTCGCCTCAAAGGCCCGAAGAAGGCAGCCTGTGCACCGTGATTGAGCGCACCCGGCCTGCGGGTGTGATGGATGCCTTTGAGTGGTATTGCGCGCACTGCGGCGGCCAAGTGGCACGGCGTGAGTTGCAATTGCTGAGTATTGTGGAAGATTTGCCGAAAGCCTTTGCATCGTTCTACGATACATCGCCAGAGCAACGCACTTGCCCGCATTGCGGCCAAATCCATCCAGGCCGTGATTGGCAGGCTTGGCATGCGACTGCGCAAGCCAAATTCAGCGTTTGATTAAGCGAATTTCCCTTCGCGCAACCACTTGGTAGCAATCCATTTTTCGCCAGCAATCACTGGCGCGCCGCCATGTAAGCTTTTTGACGCGGGGTGTGCGCGGTTGTAGCTGAAAAACACAGCATTGCCGCGCTTGGGCGCAACTTCGAGCTTTACATCAGGAAATACCGTGCCGCCGCCTTTTTCTGGCTCATGCAAATACATGATGATGGTCGCTACGCGCTGGCCGCCGCGTTTCAAAATCGTGGGAGTGCCTGGTTCGTTGGGGTCAAAATAATCGTAGTGCGGCTTGTATTCAGCGCCGGGGTGGTAGTGCAAAATTTGCAGGCCCTCGCCGTTTTCTACCGGCCAGCGGGTGAGCTGCGCTAAGCGGCGCTCAATGCGGGCGATGAGTTCATTTTCAGCGCGCGTGTAGAACATGCCATTGCTGGTGCGATCTGCATTCAATTCTTCGCCGCCGGTTTTAGTAGCTACCGTCAGCGAGCGAGCCATACGCGGCTTAGCGCCTTCGATCAGGCCATCGCACTCTTCAGGCGACAAAAAATCGCCTATCACCACGATATTGGGGTCGCTCATTGTTGACAGCACCGTGACGCGACGGTCTTCTAAATCCAAATACAAAGGCTGTTCTTCGACGGCCAGTTGCGGCACGGTCAAGACGGCGGGTAACTGGGCTGTGAGCTGAGTGTTTTGCAAATGATCGCGCAGCGTGCTCTCCATCGCCTCAATCGCCACATCTTCCTTCCAGCCCGAGGCGAGCATGGATTGCAGCACGGTATCCGCTGGAAAGCCAGCTTGGGCCTGCGAGACGATCCAATGGCGCAGCTCGGGGGTAATGGCCTGCGTCATGCTTGTCTCCTGAATACGTAGCGATCTTCCTCGCTGATTTTGGCATCGAAGGCGTAACCGCTTTCATTGAATGCCTGCAGCTTTTTCACATCCTTGATGCGCTTTTGAATGGCGTAGCGCGCCATCATGCCGCGCGCATGCTTGGCAAAAAAGCTGATGACTTTGTACTGCCCCGCCTTGCCTTCTTCAAACACGCATTCGACCACGCGCGCTTTAAGCGCCTTGCGATCCACCACTTTGAAATATTCATTGCTGGCGAGGTTGACCACCACAGGATTTTTCTCAGCGGCGAGCTGGGCGTTCAGATGTTCAGAAATCTGAGTGCCCCAAAACTTGTAGAGATTGCTGCCCTGTGCGTTGGCTAGCTTCGTGCCCATCTCCAAGCGATACGGCTGCATCCAATCCAGTGGCCGCAGCGCACCATACAAGCCACTGAGCATGAGCAAGTGCTCTTGCGCCCATTCCAAATCAGCAGCTTTCAAACTCTTGGCATCCAAGCCTTCATACACATCGCCGTTGAACGCGAGAATCGCTTGCTTGGAATTTTTCGCGCTGAATTTCGGGCTCCAAGCGGCATAGCGCGCCACGTTGAGCGCAGTGAGCTGATCACTTAGATCCATGAGTTCAGAAATTTGGCAATCGCTCATGGGGCGCAGTAGTTCGATCAGCTGCTTGGATTGCGCCGTGAACTGAGGCAGGGTGTGCGTCAGCTCTTTAGGAGCAGGCGTGTCGTAATCGAGGGATTTGGCGGGGGAGAGCAGAAAGAACATCCTCAAATTATCGCTAATCTGAGCGGTATTTGGCGGCTCTGCAAAAAGTGCTATAGTTTCGGTATCGCAGGCGATTAATAGCGCTCTGCCCCAAGATTCACTGGCCTCGGCAATTTGCCGTTTTCCAGTCTCCACCCCCAATTATTTTTACTTAGCTCCCATTTTGGAGTTTCCATGCACTTAAACGAACTCAAAGCCCAACACGTTTCCGCCCTTGTCAATGAGGCCGAAACGCTCGAAATCGAAAACCCAGGCCGCCTGCGCAAGCAGGAACTCATGTTTGCCATCATCAAGGTGCGCGCCCGCAATGGCGAAACCGTGTTTGCCGATGGCGTGCTCGAAGTGTTGCCCGATGGCTTTGGCTTTCTGCGCAACCCCGAGGCTGACTACACCGCCAGCACCGACGATATTTACATCTCCCCCAGCCAAGTGCGCCGCTTCAATCTGCACACGGGCGACATGATCGAAGGCGAAGTGCGCATTCCCAAAGAAGGCGAGCGCTACTTTGCATTGAATAAGCTCGACAAAATCAACGGCGATTTGCCCGAGCGCAACAAACACAAAGTGATGTTTGAAAACTTGACGCCCCTGTTTCCCAAAGAGCAAATGAAGCTGGAGCGCGACATCAAAAGCGAAGAAAACATCACCGCCCGCGTGATCGACTTGATGGCCCCCATGGGCAAAGGCCAGCGCGCTTTATTAGTAGCCTCGCCTAAGAGCGGCAAAACGGTGATGATGCAGCACATTGCGCATGCCATCACGGCCAACTACCCCGATGTGCATTTGATGGTGCTGCTGATTGATGAGCGCCCTGAAGAAGTGACTGAGATGCAGCGCAGCGTGCGCGGCGAAGTGATTGCATCTACGTTTGATGAGCCAGCGGCGCGCCACGTACACGTGGCCGAAATGGTGATTGAGCGCGCCAAGCGCTTGGTCGAACTCAAAAAAGATGTGGTGATCTTGCTCGATTCAATCACCCGCTTGGCCCGCGCCTACAACAATGTGGTGCAAAGCTCGGGCAAGGTGCTCTCAGGCGGTGTGGATGCCAATGCTTTGCAGCGCCCCAAGCGCTTCTTTGGCGCAGCGCGCAACATCGAAGAAGGCGGCTCGCTCACCATCATCGCTACCGCTTTGGTCGATACCGGCTCGAAGATGGATGAAGTGATTTTTGAAGAATTCAAAGGCACGGGTAACAGTGAGGTTCACCTCTCACGCCGCTTGTATGAAAAACGTGTGTTTCCGGCGATTCATTTATCAGCTTCTGGCACGCGCCGCGAAGAGCTGCTGCTCAGCCCCGAGACGCTGCAAAAAACGCGCATCTTGCGCAGCTTCTTGTTCAACATGGATGAGATTGAGAGCATGGAATTGATGCTCAAGAACATGAAGCAGACGAAGAACAATTCTGAGTTCTTCGATCAAATGCGCAAGGGTGGGTGATTTTCGCGCTTTTGTTTTGGTTTGATGTTGGTGTTCTTGTGGCCTGAGCTTGTTCTCTGCGGGCGGGCTCATGGTGCTGCGCGGGAGTTAGGCGACACTTGTCGCCTGTAAGTTCAACGGAAACGCAACAGCGTTTCCTAGCCCTGTGCTGCACAAATCGCCCGCCCGCAGAGAGCAAGCTCAGGCCGGGGATAGTGCTCAACCGCCGCCACCGAGCGCGTGCGAAAATCTGTGGAGTGGTATTTAGGCTGCGAGTGTGAGGTAGTTTGGCTGACCTATTTGTGGTACTCCGCCATGAGGGCAGCCAAACTACCTCACACTCGCAGCCGTTCTCTCCGAAGCGAAATTT
>JAYVJQ010000091.1:0-2834 GCA_043769055.1 Allobrachymonas sp. | reverse complement strand
TATTTATAAGTTGTTGATTTAAAACAATTTCCACCTGAAAAATACTAAATACTTTACAAGAGGTGGAAATTCAATAAAATCAATGGCTTATGCGAATTGAACTCACAGACTTCACGGCCTTTACGCCCGATGCGCAGCGCATTGCTGCAAACTTAGAGCAAAGCTACTTTGCGTGGCTAGATGCCCGTAGGCAGTGGGCTGATTTGCCCACTTCGATGTTTTGGGTCAACAAGCAAGATGCAGATTATTTGCACCTTAAACAAGACTCGCGTGATAACGGCACAAGCATTGGTGTACGTAATGCGCAAACTGAGGCTCAATTTGATGAGTATCAACAGCAGCGTAGCAACTTAGAAGAGCGCTTGGCATCGTTGTCTCGACTGCTGGAGGAGCGTGGCAAGATCTACCGCTTAAAAGCGCTGCGTTTACCCTTCATTGCTGATGCACCTGTGCATATCCTGCGTCAGCTTGATATTGATGAGCTACTGGGTTTGGATGTGATCGTTGTGGGAACCAATGCTTTTGCAGCCTACGAATTGCTTGCTGGTGCGCGGTTTCCGGGGGGCAATGAAACCACCGAAGATTTTGATATGGCTTGGTGCAGAGACACCAAAGCATCGCTCGCCACTATTGCACCACGCACGCGCCAACGCCCCAAGAAAACGGTGTTTGCATCGCTTCGCGTGGTCGATAGCAGCTATGCCATCAATCGTGCGAAACCTTATCAAGCCATCAACAAGGCAGGTTATGAAGTTGAGTTGCTCGCAGCGCCAAGTACACATCCGATACCCAAAACAGAAGCGTTCAATCCAATGGCTACCTTGGTGGAGCAAGAGTGGTTGCTCATGGGCAGCCCTTTGAGTGCAGTACTCACCTCGCAAAGCGGGCAAGCCTGCCAACTCGTCGTACCCGATCCACGCTATATGGCGCTACACAAAATTTGGCTATCTAAAAAGCCTTTGCGCAACAAAAACAAAATTGATAAAGACCATCGCCAAGGCTACGTACTGCTGGAGGCAGCACGACATTTTTTTAAGACCAGTCACCCGCTGGATGTAGATTTCATCTTTTCATTGCCAGATGAACTGCGTCTAATCTTTGATGCATGGTGCGCAGAGCGCCAGTTCATTCCGGCAGCTTAACCACTGTCACTGAAACCTCGGTTTGCGTTTCTCTAAAAACGCTGCAATTCCTTCGCCGCCGTTGGCGTGATGCAGATTCCGCACGAAGGCAGCACGCTCTGCGCTGAGGTGAGGTGATCGCTTAAGAGCCTCTGCGAATTTTCGTTTAGAGTAATTTCTGCAAAGCTGCGACAACTGCCACGATGATGCCTACCGCAGTAATCGTCCAACGCTGGCTTTCTGCGATGCTTTTGATCAGATCAGCGCGGTTCTTTTCTATATCAGCTCGCACAGCTTCAACATCACCTCGTGTGGCTAACTGTTTGACATGCAACTCGTAACGGCGATCAATGGCGGTATTAATTTCGTCTGCCAATTTTGCAGCATCAGCATCATCCGCGCCAAGTTTGCGAAAGGTTTGGAAGATGACTGTATAAATACTCATGACATGGATTATAGATGGGCGGTCTTGATCGCGTGCAAAACCAATGAAATCAAATATTGATACCGGTGGTCACTGAAACCTAGGCTTGCGTTTCTCTAAAAACGCTGCAATCCCTTCGCCGCCGTTGGCGTGATGCAGGTTGCGCACGAAGGCATCGCGCTCTGCGCTTAAGTGCTTGCTCAAGGATTGCTCGGGCGCATCGCTGATGAGTTCTTTGAGGCTGGCGAGCACGTTGGGGGCTTTGGTGGCGAGTGAGGTGGCGGTTTGCAGGGCGGCGTCTAATGCTGTGCCTGCATCGACCACGCGATTGACCACGCCTAGCTGAGCCAAGCGCTGCGCTTCGATGCGCTCGCCTTGCATGAGCAATTCTGTGGCGAGCTGGCGCGGCAGCAGGCGGGCGAGTTGCCACGAGCCGCCGCCGTCGGTGGAGAGGCCCACATTGCTGTAGGCCATGACGAATTTGGCGTCTTGGCTGGCCACAATCAAATCGCAGGCCAGCGCGAGCGAGAAGCCTGCGCCTGCGCATGCGCCTTCGACTGCCGCGATTACCGGCTTGCGGCAGGTGCGGATGGCTTCGATCCATGCGTGCAGGCCGTCGATGCTCTCGGCTTGCGCAGCAGGGGGCAGGGTGCGGTTGTGTTGCAAGCGCAGCAGATTACCGCCAGCACAGAAGTTGCCGCCTTCGCCCGTGATGACCACGGTGCGAATTTCGTTGCTGGAATCGGCGTGGTTGATGGCTTCGATGCCGGCAGCGTAAATCGCAGGACTTAATGCGTTGCGCAGCGTGGGGTTAGACAGCGTGAGCAGCTTGATCTGGCCTTCGCCTGCCACGCTGGCCTTGAGTTCACCACTGGGGAAGTCGGTTTGCATTTCAGGCTTCCGTGTGCAGCAAGCTCAGGCCCAGCGCGCCCCGGCGGCGCAGCCAAGGGCTGGCGCGGTAGCGCGGATCGCCATAGACGGTTTGCATATTGACCAGCACTTCGAGCACACTCGCACCGCCCACCGCATTGCCCATGGCCAGCGGGCCGGTGGGGTAGCCTAGGCCCAGTTGCACTGCAACGTCGAGATCTTTCGGGGTGCAGATTTGCTGTTGGCAGATATCGCTGGCAATGTTCACAATCGTGGCAATCACGCGCTGCGTGACAAAGCCAGCGCTGTCGCGGATCGTGCTCACAGGTTTGCCATCTTTGGCAAACAAAGCGGCTGCGGCTTGCAGCATGTCGGCGCGGGTGGCGGGGTTGCTCATGATCACGCGGCGCTTAGTGGCT
>JAYVJQ010000090.1:0-2661 GCA_043769055.1 Allobrachymonas sp. | reverse complement strand
TGCGCGTCAATCAGCGTTTTGCGAGCGGCTAAGCCATATTCGCCATCACTGTTTTTCCAGAAGCGCCCGTGGTGATCGTTGGTGTGCAAAATGGTGAGCTTGACGGGGCCAATGACTTGGCCTGGGCCGCTAGCGCACGAGACGAGCGCTGCTGCTGCAAGAATAGAAAGAGTGATATTGAGGGCGCGCATGCTGATCTCCAAAAAACGAAAGGTCAGTATTGCATAAAAATTAGCTTTGCAGCAACTTCACGGCCCCCGCAAAACTAAAAAACGCCAGCACCGTGCTTACCAAAATAATCCGTGCAATTCGCCCGTTGTTGGCTTCAAACTTCTCAGCCAGCAGCGACACATTGGAGGCTGAAGGCAAAGCCGCTACCAGCACGATTACCGTCAGCGCAAATTTATCTAAAGGCAAGCCTAGCGAAATCGCCGCGCTGCCCACCAGCAGCACCAAGAGCGGGTGCAAAATCAGTTTCATCAAAGCCACGGGTACGTAATCCATCGCCGGCACAGGCGGCGCATGCCCCGCACTGGCTTGCATTTGCGAGCGCGCGAGCACCGCGCCGATGGTAAACAGCGCCACTGGCGATGCAGCATCGGCCAACAGCCCCAAGGTTTGCATCACCGGCTTGGGCAATTCAAGACTCAAAGCCGAGGCCAGCGCCCCCGTGAGAATCGCCCAAGGCATCGGATTCGAGGCCACGCCTTTCAAAGCATTCTTTGCGGCCAGCCCCGCACTTCCTTGCCCAGAACCGAGGCGCGACAACGCGATACACAGCGAAGTCGTAATCACCAAATCCACCACAATCGTCACAATCGCTGGCCCCGCCGCGCGCGGCCCCAGCAGCGCCACCAAGAGCGGAATGCCCATGAATCCCGTATTAGGAAACGCCGCCACCAGCGCGCCAAACGAGGTATTGTTCCAATCCACGCGCGCAGAGAGCGTCATCGCTATAGCAAAGCCCACCATCACCAGCGCGCACAGCAAATAAACGGCAAACACCGCGCCATCCAAGAGCTGCGCAATTGGCGTGGAGCTTCCAAAGCGATATAGCATGCAAGGCAGTGCAAAGTAAAGCACAAAGCCATTGAGCCCCGGAATCGCAGCGATAGGCAGGTATTGCCGCCGCGCCGCCACATAGCCCGCCAGCACGAGCGCGAAGAAAGGGAAGGTGACGAGGAGGATTTGCAGCACCGGGGTATTGTCTCAGCCTTCAAGGGTGCATGCATTGCATCTGGCTGACGCGCGATTTTGAAGAAATATCATCAAAAATGGCAAGTAGCCGGGATGAATAGTGCGCAGATTACTATCAAAATGATAGTGCATGAGCACATGCGTATTCGCGATCAAACTACCCTCTGTGGCTAACAGTGATCACCGCAAACTGGGCGTGCGGCAAGTTTGAAGATAGTCCTCTCGCCCCGCCCATGAGCTAGCCATTACTCGTTCGTGCGCCTGCGCCAAAGCGTGATAAGGCAAGTAGGGAAACAAATGATGCGCCGCGTGAAAGCGCTGGCCTACTGGTGCCACCAATTCTCCAATCCATGCTGGCAGCTTGAAGGTGGTTGAATCTCGCAACTGCCCGATGAAATCTGTGGCTTGACCTGTCGATGTATAAGCGTGTGCATGCAAGGTGCGCCAGCCATTGAGCATATTCGCTAGCATCATGCAAACTAACAAGCTGGCAGGTAATGCCCAAGGCAATAGCAGAAAGCAGGTTGCCAAAATCCAAGCCCATACTGCCAGAGCCGTCATCACTTCGCTCAGTTCATGCCAGCCGGTGAGCTTTTGCAAATTAGCTGCGGGCTGATACATGTTGTTCATTGTCATGCGGCTACCCTTTATGCGAAGCCAGCGCTGCAGGGGCGGCCATATCCAGCTCGCAGGCACGATCAGGCATGCCCTGAGCAGCAACAATACCGGCGTTAAAGCAGAGCCCAGCACAAACCAAATTCGAATGATGCGCGGTGCAGTTGCAAAGGGCAAGTATTCAGGATCATTGACTGTGCCAAAGCTGGCCATGCGGTGATGATCGGGATGCGACTGAATGAAAAACGATGGGAAGAGCAAAGGCCAGCCAATGAGTGCATTCCAAGCAACTTCAAAGCCAAGCAACGTACCGCGCGAGAAATGCCCAATTTCATGCACAAACAAAGCAGCCCGATACAAAGCCAAGCTGCCCACCAATATCAAGAGCATGCCCATGAGCCAACTCACGGGCAAAAACGCAACACCCAACGCGCAAGCCCAAAAAATCAAGCCAGAGGCCAACATATCCAGCCAATAAATCCCTGCGCGATGGTGGCGCAAATCCAACACCAGTTGGTGAATAGATTTCTTTGCAGAACCCGTGAAAACCTCGCTCATAGGTCTTGCCTTACAACTTGATACACAGGCTCAAAACCCAATTTTCCCCAAAGCCGAGCCTGCGCTGGCCGGCAAACGCCTTGCACTTTCACTGCTCCATTGGCCTTCATCCAAGCCTTGATGCTGGCCCAATGATGCGCATTGTCAATCACGCCACGCCCGCCAATGCTATACACATGCGCCACCACGTAATTGGGCATCGGCTGAAACTGTACTGCCAACGCTGTATGGACAACTCCATTCGCATCCTCGCCCACAATCAACTGCGCTCGGCCAGCTTCTAATTCGATT
>JAYVJQ010000089.1:0-2844 GCA_043769055.1 Allobrachymonas sp. | reverse complement strand
CACTCTGCGCATATTTCATAACGGCTAGTGATGCTTTTTGTTTTGTATTTTTGGCGTTCTACGATCTTTTATATGCTAGCTGCTCGCCCATGGCACGGGGCGTGCGATGCGCTGCTCCACTTGCACCTCGCGCAGTGATATTTTGGGCGCTCTGAGTTAGTTTGCACCACTACCTAGGTTCGCACGCGAAGTCTCTAGCGACCGCGAATGGCCGCTGCGCACCGCATCACCCACCCCGCGCCTTGATGCAGTGTTGGCGCGCATACAGTGGCGCGCCATCTTTGTATGTCACTCGGCATCGAGGTGCGGTGGGCGTGATAGGAATTGGCGGTGCGGCCATTCGCGCTCGCTAGAGAGTGGGTTCGTAATCCAATGTGTTGATGCGAACCATCTCAACATACCAACCAAGCCACTGCGCGAGGTGCAAGCCGACGATTCCTATCGCGACCACCGTGCCATAGGCGAGCGTGTCGCACGAAAAACCCTTACAAACACCGAAATTTGAAGCAAAAAGCCCTGATACCAGATACAAAATCTACGTTCAATGCTATGAATTAAGTAGCAAGTACAAACAAGGGTTTACCCGCAAATTCCCTAGTCATTCCCCTCTAAACGAGCCCCAACTAACCCAAAGATACACAGAAATCACAAAATTCCTGCAAAATAGAACGATCGTTCTTTTTTATAGAACTCTTTGGAATTTCACATGCCCAGCTCCCTTGCCGATACACCCGTTGAGCCTGCCAAGACCGCTCTACAAAGCGCGCTCAAAAGCCAGCTCAAAGGTGAGAAAACCAAGGCCGCCATCATTGATGCGGCTTTGGGGCTGGCCACGCAGATTGGTTTGGAAGGTTTGAGCATCGGCGCGCTCGCAGAAGTGGCGCAGATGAGCAAATCGGGCGTGTTTGCGCATTTTGGCTCACGCGAGGAGCTGCAAATTTCGGTGGTGCGCGAATACCATGCGCGCTTTGAGCAAGAGGTGTTTTATCCGGCGATGGATTCGGCACGCGGACTGCCGCGCCTTCAAGCCTTGTTTGCCAATTGGATGAAGCGCACCTCGGTGGAGATTGATTCGGGCTGCATTTACATCAGCGGCGCAGTGGAGTTTGACGACCGCCCCGGCCCGGTGCGGGATGCATTGGCCTCATCGGTCGCCACTTGGATGGCCGCGATGCGCCGCGCCGTGGTGCAATCGCAGGAATTAGATCAACTGCAATCGCAGGCTGATCCCGATCAAATTTTGTTTGAAATTCACGGCCTGATTTTGGCGCTGCATTACGAAGCGCGCTTTCTCAAAACGCCCGGCTCGATCAATCGCGCCGTGCAAGGCTTTCACAGCATCTTAGAGCGCTACGAAGTGCCAAATTTAAAGCAAAAACAGCCTCTAGCCGGCAAAAAACCTGCGCTGAGTGCTATCAAATAAATAGCATCTATTCAATCAATTTAATTTTTTCTCAAAGGGAAATCATCATGCCTACGTACACCCCACCCCTGCGCGACATGCAATTTGTGTTGCACGAGTTGCTCAATGTGACTGAAGAACTCAAGTCAATAGAAAAATATGCGGATGCAGATGCCGACACGATGAATGCCGTGCTCGAAGAAGGCGGCAAATTTGCCAGTGAAGTCGCCTTCCCGCTCAACATCAGCGGCGATCAAGAGGGCTGCAAGCTCGATATCACGACACATGAGGTCACCACACCCAAGGGTTTCAAAGAAGCCTATGCAAAATACGTCGAAGGCGGCTGGCCTGCTCTTTCCGGCGATCCAGAATTCGGCGGCCAAGGCTTGCCGCTGGTGGTCAATCAGTGCTTTTATGAAATGCTCAACAGCGCCAACCAAGCGTGGACGATGTACCCCGGCCTCACGCATGGCGCGCACGCTGCCCTGCACGAGCATGGCACGGAAGAGCAAAAGCAAACCTACCTGCACAAAATGACCAGCGGCGAATGGACGGGCACCATGTGCCTGACCGAGCCCCATTGCGGCACCGATCTCGGCCTGATGCGCACCAAGGCAGAAGCCTTGCCCGATGGCACTTACAAAATCACTGGCAACAAGATTTTCATCAGCGCGGGTGAGCATGATATGGCCGGCAACATCATTCACCTCGTGCTCGCGCGCTTGACCGATGCGCCTGCCGGCATCAAAGGCGTGAGCCTCTTTATCGTGCCGAAATTTTTGGTCAATAAAGACGGCTCTGTTGGCGCGCGCAATGGCATTTATTGCGGCGGCTTAGAGCACAAAATGGGCATCCACGGCAACTCCACTTGCCAGATGGTGCTCGACGGCGCGATTGGCACGATGGTGGGCCTGCCCAACAAAGGCATGAATGGCATGTTTGTGATGATGAATGCCGCGCGTTTGGGTGTGGGCAATCAGTCACTCGGCCTCACCGAAGTGGCTTATCAAAACGCATTGGCCTATGCCAAAGACCGCATCCAAATGCGCTCGCTCAGCGGCCCGAAAGCCAAAGACAAGCCAGCCGATCCGATCATCGTGCACCCTGATGTGCGCAAGATGCTTTTGACGGCCCGCGCCTACGCAGAAGGTGGCCGAGCGCTCGCAATTTATTGCGGCATGCTGCTCGATAAAGAGCACCACCATGCGGATGAAAAAGTGCGCAAAGACAGCGGCGAGATGCTCTCTCTGCTCACGCCCATCGTCAAAGCCTTCCTCACGGATAACGGCCACATGGCCACCAACGCTTGCATGCAAGTCTTCGGCGGCCACGGCTTCATCAAAGAATGGGGCATGGAGCAGTATGTGCGCGACAACCGCATCAACATGATCTACGAAGGCACAAACACGATTCAGTCACTCGATTTGCTGGGCCGCAAAGTG
>JAYVJQ010000088.1:0-3432 GCA_043769055.1 Allobrachymonas sp. | reverse complement strand
AATCGACCGGGCAGCTCTCTTCGCAGAAGCCGCAGAAGATGCATTTGGTTAAATCAATGTCGTAGCGTGTGGTGCGGCGGCTGCCATCGGCGCGTACTTCGCTCTCAATCGTGATGGCCATCGCGGGGCACACGGCCTCGCAGAGCTTGCAAGCGATGCATCGCTCTTCGCCATTTTCATAGCGGCGCAGTGCATGCAGGCCGCGAAAGCGCGGCGATTGCGGCGTTTTTTCTTCCGGGAAGATCACGGTGATCTTGCGGCGAAAAGCGTGCTTGCCTGTGAGCGCAAAGCCTTTGAACAACTCAATCAGCATGAAGCTGGAGAGAAAATCCTTGAGCGAGAAGCCCGGGGTTGCGAGAGTCGTCGTTGCCATGATTGCTCTGCCTTATTTCCAAATATTCCAAGGGCTGATGATCCACAAGCCCACCACCACCAGCCAAATCAGCGTGATGGGAATAAAAATCTTCCAGCCCAAGCGCATGATCTGGTCATAGCGAAAGCGCGGGAATGTCGCGCGAACCCAAATGAACAGGCTGACCACGCAGAAGGTTTTAACGCCGAGCCAGATCCAGCCTGGAATCCAGTTGAAGAAGGCGCTGTCAATCGGCGGCAACCAGCCACCCAAGAACATGATCACGGCCAAAATCGACACCAGCCACATATTGGCGTATTCAGCCAAGAAGAACATGGCAAACGACATGCCGGAATACTCCACCATGTGACCGGCCACAATCTCCGATTCGCCTTCCACCACGTCAAACGGATGGCGATTGGTCTCGGCAATGCCGGAGATGATATACACCACGAAGATGGGCAACAGGGGCAACCAGTTCCACGAGAGGAAATTAAGGCCCATGCTGGCAAAGTAGCCCGTGCCTTGGCTGGTCACAATGCCTGTCATATTCAGCGTGCCGGCCACCATGAGCACCACCACGAAGCAAAAGCCCATGGCAATTTCATAGCTCACCATTTGCGCTGAAGCGCGCAGCGCGCCGAGGAATGCGTATTTGGAATTCGATGCCCAGCCAGCGATGATCACGCCATAAACTTCCATCGACGTGATCGCCATGAGGAACAGCAAGCCAGCATTGATATTGGCCAGCGCCGCATCGGGGCCGAACGGAATCACCGCCCAAGCCGCAAGCGCAGGCATGATCGTCATGATCGGGCCGATGAAGAACAAGCCTTTGCTAGCCGCCGTGGGCACAATGATTTCTTTGGTGAGCAGCTTCAGCGCATCTGCAATCGGCTGCAACAAACCAAACGGACCCACGCGATTGGGGCCCACACGAATTTGCATCCAGCCGATGAACTTGCGCTCCCACAGTGTGAGATACGCCACCGCGCCCATCACGGGCAGCGTGACGGCGATGATTTTCATCAGCGTCCAAATCACAGGCCAAGCAATGCCCTGCCACCAGTTGGCAACAATCAAGCCGTTGGCCCAAGCGTGGAATGTATCAATCATGCTGCCACCTCATCCAGTTGACCCACCTTGTTGCCAGCTTTGGCATCACTCGTAGCCTGTAGCGCTGGGGCGCGGCGCGTGAGGCTATCGAGTTGGTAGATCGAAGCAGTTGCGGGTTCACTTGCTGCTTTGCTCAGATCAATTGCAGCGCTGGTGGCATTGCTGAGCTTGGCAGGGTTCACAAACTCTGCATCGCCCTTCAAAGCAGCAGCAGCAGCCACATCTTGCGCGGTTTCAAAATCAAAGCCACTCAAGCCCAGCATATTGCCGAGCACACGCAGCACTTTCCAGCCGGGGCGCGTTTCACCCAAGGGTTTGACCACACCGTGGAAGCTTTGAATTCGGGCTTCGGCATTGATGAAGGTGCCCGCTGTCTCGGTGAACGGAGAAATCGGCAACAGTACATCGCTGAACGCGAGATTCGTTTTGAATGGGCTGAGCGTGACGACCATATCGGCTTGCACGGCGGCTTTGGCTGCTGTGTCGTGCTCTGGCTCGTTATTCAGCAAGATCAGCGCTTTCATACCGCTTTGCATTTGCGAAGCAGCTTTGCCAGCCATCAAAGGCTGCGCGCCCACGAGCTGTGCGCCCACGGTGTTCGCAGCTTCGGTCAGATAACCGACGGTTGCTCCAGTTTGTTCGCCAATCCAGTTAGCCAATGCTAGCAGGCTCGATGCATTGGCATGATGTGCGGCGGCATTGCCCATGAGGATGGCTTTGCGCTCGCCTTTGAGCAGAGACTTGGCAATCTTTTGCGCAGCTTCTGTAGCGTTGCCAACAGCAGGCGCTTGCACGCCCTTCGCGGCTGCAATCGCAGCGGCCACATCGGCCAGAGCTTGAGCCCATTGCGCAGCAGGTACTGCCACAGTGTTTGCAACCGGCATCGCCCAGTCATAAGCTACTGAATTGATAGCACTCACCGCACACCCCTTGCGGGCAGACTGGCGAATTCGCTGTGCAAACAGCGGATGATCTTTGCGCAGATTGCTGCCCACGATCAAGGCGCTTTGCAAGCTAGAGAGCGATGCAATCGAAGTGCCGAGCCAGCGCACGCCCTCTGCTTTGCCAGCTTCAGCCGCACGCAAACGCGCATCCACGTTATCCGAACCCAAGCCGCGCACGAATTGCGTGGCCAGATACAACTCTTCCAAAGTGCTGTGCGGGCTGAGCAATGCGCCAATCGAATCTGCACCCTGCTCCGTTTTGATTTGCTTCAGGCCATTGGCCACATATTCCAGCGCAGTTTGCCAATCGACTTCACTCCACTGGCCGCCTTGCTTGAGCATGGGCTTGGTCAAACGATCCGATCCATTCAAAGCTTCGTAGCTGAAGCGATCACGGTCTGCGATCCAGCATTCGTTTACCGCTTCATTCTCTAGCGGCACCACGCGCATCACAGCATTGTTTTTCACCTGCACAATCAAATTTGCACCCGTGGAATCATGCGGGCTCACCGATTTGCGGCGCGAGAGCTCCCAGGTGCGGGCGCTATAGCGGAAAGGCTTGCTGGTGAGCGCACCCACGGGGCAAATGTCGATCATGTTGCCCGAGAGCTCAGAGTCAATCGTCTCGCCCACCACGGTTTCGATCTCAGCATGCTCACCGCGATGGCTCATGCCCAGCTCCATCACGCCAGAGACTTCTTGGCCAAAGCGCACGCAGCGGGTGCAGTGGATGCAGCGGCTCATTTCTTCCATGGAAATCAGTGGGCCAACATCTTTATTCGCCACCACACGCTTTTCTTCATCGTAGCGCGAGCTGCTCTTGCCATAGCCCACAGCCAAATCTTGCAATTGGCATTCGCCGCCTTGATCGCAAATCGGGCAATCGAGCGGGTGATTGATCAGCAAAAACTCCATCACCGATTGCTGCGCTTTGATCGCTTTATCGCTCTTCGTGCGCACGATCATGCCCTGCGTCACAGGCGTGGCGCAAGCGGGCATGGGCTTAGGAGCTTTTTCCAC
>JAYVJQ010000087.1:0-7043 GCA_043769055.1 Allobrachymonas sp. | reverse complement strand
TCGTAAGTGTCTCGCGCTTTGAGCACGCCGTCTTGATGAATGCCGCTGGCATGCGCAAAAGCATTCGCGCCCACCACGGCTTTGTTGGGCTGCACAACGAAGCCCGTGGTTTGGCTCACCATTTTGCTGGCGGAGAGCAACTGCACAGTATCGATACCCATGCTCAAGTTGAAATAGTCTTTGCGTGTTTTCACGGCCATCACGACTTCTTCCAAGCTGCAATTGCCGGCGCGCTCGCCCAAGCCATTGATCGTGCATTCCACTTGCCGCGCACCGCCAATTTTTACGCCGGCCAAACTATTGGCCACGGCCATGCCCAAATCGTTGTGGCAATGCACGCTCCAAATGGCTTTGTCAGAGTTAGGCACGCGTTCGCGCAGCGTTTTGATGAAATTGCCATACAGTTCAGGAATCGCATAGCCAACCGTATCGGGAATGTTCAAAGTCGTTGCGCCTTCTTTGATCACGGCTTCCAATACGCGGCAGAGAAAATCCATGTCACTGCGGTAGCCGTCTTCCGGGCTAAATTCAATGTCTTCGCAAAGGTTGCGCGCGAAGCGCACGGATTGCTTGGCTTGCTCAAACACCTGATCTGGCGTCATGCGCAGCTTTTTTTCCATGTGCAAAGGGCTGGTGGCAATGAAGGTGTGGATGCGGGCGCGGTTGGCATCTTTCAAGGCCGCAGCGGCCTGCCCAATATCACGATCGTTCGCGCGAGCCAAGGAGCAGATGGTGGAATCTTTGATAGCGCGGGCAATCGCTTGCACGCATTCAAAATCGCCGTTGGAGCTGGCAGCAAAGCCCGCTTCAATCACATCCACCTTCAAACGCTCCAATTGGCGAGCGATGCGCAGCTTCTCGTCTTTGGTCATCGAAGCACCGGGGGATTGCTCGCCATCGCGCAAGGTGGTGTCGAAAATGATCAATTTTTCTGGGGTTGCTGCTACAGCGTTCATGAAATGCTCCTGAGAAAATACAAAGACGAAAAACAAAAAAGCCCGTTGGGTTGAATCAACGGGCCTTAAGAGTTTGGGGTATGTGCTCGCGCGTTACCAACTCCGCCCGGGGGGCAGTAGAAGAATAAGGGCTAGCGAAATTCGGTTCATACAACAACTATAGCATAGAAAAAATGCAGCACGCAAGCGCACAAGCCAATGCATCCACCGCAAAGGCAGTGCACTGGCCTCGCGCTATGCGATGCTTGGGGTTTAATTGGGCTTATGCCGCTTTGAGCATCGGCATGGGGTTGCTCGAAACAGATTTGGCAGGTGCTGCCGCGCCAAAGGCCACATCCCCCGTGAGCTGCGCGCCCTCTTCCATCACGAGCTTGCCGTAGCGGATTTGGCCTTTCACCTTAGCGGTGGAATATAGTGTGAGCTTGTGGCGTGCCGTGAGATCGCCATCAAAATCGCCGCGAATCTCGGCATCGTCAATCTGCGCTGAGCCGCTGAACGAGCCGCCCTCGGCAATTTGCATCACGCGTGAATCCATGCTGGCTTGCACCGAACCTTCAACCACGAGTGTGTCGCAATCAGTAATCTCCACGCCTTTGAGCTTGATGTGCGGGCCCACGGTTAAGCGGCTGGGGCTGCTTGCTTTATCGGCTGCGGTGGTCGTTGCAATTGCAGGTGCTGTGCTTTGGCTGCTGATGCTCTGCACTGTTTCAGACGCTGCGGTGGGCTTGGCGGTGCTGCTCACACGATTGGTGTTGCTGGCGGTGCTGGGTGTCAAAGCGTGATCGAGATCGCGCGAAGGGCTGTTGAAAAAACGGCTTTGCAGGGTCATTGCGAGGGGCTCCTTGTAAAACCACCATGCTACGCACTAAGCAGCTTACAAAAGCGGTGCGAGAAGCAAGATTCGTAACGAAACACGCTGTTTCCCGGCGTAATATGTGCGTAGTTTGCTACGTAATTTGTAGCACCTGACGACATCAAGCGTTGGTGCGCCGCCCTACAGCCAACGCTGCGAACACCGCCAAAATCAAGGCAAACGCACTCGTGATCATCGTAAGAGAGTACAGCGCGCGATCCATCAGCAAGCCAAAGATCAACGGTGCTACTGCAAAGCCCACATCAAGGCCTGAATACACCGTGCCATACACACGCCCTGTTGCGCCCTTGGGAGTTGCGCGCTTGATCAGCATATCGCGGCTCGGGCCGCCAATGCCTACGGCCAGACCAGTAGCGGCCAACAGCGCCATCGAACCCATTGCACCCAGCCAACCCGTGCCTGCCAGCATCATGCACAGCGCGCCCATGCTCATGCACACGGCCACCACCTTGTCGCTGCGCTGCGCGCCCATACGAGCCGACACGAAACCACCGAGCAAGATTCCTAAAGCGCTGCACAGCATATAAGCCGTGAGCGTCGCGGTGGCCGCTTGCAAACTCACGCCATGCATCGCCTTCAAAATCGACGTGGCATAACTTTGCACCACAGCCAAGGTAATGGTGGAGAGCAAGAAGAATGCAAAGCACCACCACACCACGGGCAGCTTCAGAAAATCGATCGAGGAGGCTTGCGAAGCATCCTCGTTGCGCTTGATCACGGTGGTGGTGAGGTGCTCGCGATTGAAGAACAGCACGCACAGCACCAGCGCATACACACCCGCCGTCACCAAATAAGCATTGCGCCAGCCCATGATGCTCATCAAGCCCACCAAGAGCACCGGCGTGAGCGCCCAGCCGAGGCTTCCCGAGAGGCCATGCATGCTGAAGGCATAGCCCAGCCTGCTGCTGGAGACACGCTGATTCAAAATCGAAAAATCAATCGGGTGAAACGGGCAATTGGCCAGCCCCGCCAGCGCCGCCGCTGCAACAAGCCAGCCATAGCCTTGGGCTTGGCTGGCTACAAGACAGGCCGACAAAAAAGTACCCAGCGCCGCAAACAACACAGGCCGCGTGCCCAGCTTATCCACCACAAAACCCGAGAGCGCCTGACCAATGCCCGAGACCACAAAAAACACGCTCATCAGCAGCCCCACCTGCGCAAACGAGAGGCCAAACTCCTGCATGAACACGGGAAAGAGCGGCGGCAGCAGCATGTGCCCAAAATGCGAGCTGGCATGCGCCAAGCCCACGAGACTCATGATCTTGGCATCTTGGGCCAAAGGAATCGCAGGCGTGGCGGGCAAAGTGGCTGTATTCATACACGTATCGTAACGGAAGGCTCAGCTTCGTACGCAGCAAAGGCGCGACACCTGCTATGCATCTACCAGCATGCCCCAAGCCAATCGCACCAATTCCTCTTCAAACTCCGCTGTGCCCAGCAAAGCCGAGCGCTCCAGCGAGGCGCTGCGAATCACGCCAATCACAGCCCGCACCACGACGAATAACGCCGCCGGCGAGCTGCGCAATCTCAGGTGCGGATGCTGCACAGCCAAACGCGCGAGATACACCGCGATACGATCTGCCGCCTCGCGTATCGCGTGTGTGACCCGATCATGATGATCCATCTGCCACGCGAGGCGAATCATCTCGCCGCGCATGGCTTGCGCGCCTTTGCTGCCCTCTTGAATACGCCCCGCGCCGAAGGCTTGCACCAAAATATGAATGATTTCGGCCACTAGCCGGGATGGATTCTGCGCAGAGTGCTCCGCATTTGATAGCGCCACAGCCATCTTCTCCAGCACCCGGCTGCGCTGCCTGTCAATCATGGCCAGCAAAATCGCTTCTTTGCTGGGAAAGTATTGGTAAAGCGTGCCAATCGACACGCCCGCTTTGGCCGCGATTTTGTTGGTGTTGAGCGCCGCAGCGCCCTCGCCTTCCACAATCTGAGCAGTCGCTCCAAAAATCGCATCAATAGTGCGCAATGCGCGCTCTTGCGTGGGTTCGCGGCGTTCGGGTTTTAGAGGAGAAATTGGATTTTTTGCAGGCATGAGTGTAACTGGATCAATGGCGCTCAAAACCTGAGCAAATAGCGAGTTGAGAATCTGAGTAAAGCTCAGTATATTTGCTGCATGGACACTTTGCAAACCCCCTCCTCAGCGCCCGCCGCTAACCTGCCGATTCGCAAACTTCAAGTCGATTTAAGCCAAGGCTTTGAGCGCCATTGGTTTAAGCGCGCGGATGGCAGCGGCGATGCATTTCGCACCGCGTACAACAACGCGCTGTCGATGAGCTTTCCTGCGGGCGAGCAGCTCTTTATTGATTCGGTCAAGCGGGTGATGCATAAACTTCCAGATGACGCAGCGCATGCGCCTATGCGCGAGACGATTCGAGATTTTTGCGCGCAAGAGGCCACGCATCGGCACGTTCATGCGCAGTTCAATACTCAGCTAGAAAGGCAGGGCTTCATCAACCATTTGGAGCCGCGCATCTGGGCGCGCTTCAAGCGTTGGGAGCACATCAACCCGATGCACCACTTGGGCGTGACGGTGGCCTATGAGCATTACACGGCGGTGATGTCGGATGTGTTGCTGCGCTGCGAGACAGCTACGCAAGACATGAGCCCTGAGATGCGCCAAGTCTGGCGCTGGCATGCGCTGGAAGAGACGGAGCACAAAGCCGTAGCCTTCGATCTGTATCAGGCGCTGGACGGAAGCTACGGCTGGCGCATTCGCTATTTCGTGTATGTATCGATCATTTTCGCGCTGGATAACTTGCGCCAAACGGTGAACAACCTGTGGCACGATGGTACGCTATTCAAGCCGAGCACTTGGCTCAGCGCCGTGCAATTCTTCTTCGGCCGCCCAAGCCGTGGCGGCGGCTGGATTTGGCTCACAGCGCGCCCACTACTGGATTTTTTCCGCCGCGATTTTCACCCCAATCAACACGACAACCGAGAGCTAGCGCAGAGCTATGCGCAGGCAAATGCGAGCAACTGGCGGCTGGTGCGCTGAACTCTAATCAGCGCGCACCATCAATTGGCTGAGGCCATGAAAATGGTACACATTGTTGTATTGCGGCGCTTGAGTTAAGCGCAGCTTAGGTAAGCGCTCAAACAGAATCGGTAATGCTGTGCAAAGCTCTAAGCGAGCCAGTGGCGCGCCGACGCAGAAATGCAAGCCTGCGCCGAAGCTGGCGCTCGGCTTTTGCTCGCGGTGAATATTGAAAATATGCGGATCGTTCCAGATTGCCGGATCGCGGTTGGCAGCAGCGAGCAGCAGCGCCACTTGATCGCCGCGCTTGAATGGCTGGCCTGCAATTTCTACATCTTCATAGGCCCAGCGGGTGAACATATGCAGCGCGGGGTCGAATCGTAATATTTCTTCCACACAGCTTGAAGCGTTGTCTGCGGTGATGCGCGTGCCAGTTTGCAGCAAGGTTTTCACGCCATTGCCAATCGTATGCACTGTGGCTTCATGCCCCGCATTGAGCAGTAAGATGCAGGTGCTGATGAGCTCATCGGTGGAGAGCTTTTGTCCATCCTCTTCGGCGGCAATCAGCTCGGTCATGAGATCGTCGCGCGGGTCTTGACGACGCGCTTGCACATAGCTGCGCAAGAAGGCGACGAAGGCTTCGGTGGCTGCCACGGCGCGATCTTCTGCCTCGCGCGTGCGGCCCGCCATGTACATGCCCACCATCGCACGCGACCATTTGAGCAAATCGTGACACATGGTCTCAGGCACGCCAAGCAGCCGCGCAATGATGATCACGGGCAGGCGCTGGCCAAAGTGAGGCAGCAGGTCAAACTCGCCTTGCGGGAGGGCATCAATCAACCCATGCGCGAGCGCTGCTATCTCCGGCTGCAATGCCGCGATGCGGCGCGATGTGAAGGCGCGCAGCACGAGGTTGCGCAGGCGGGTGTGGCGCGGCGGCTCAAGCTCCAGCATGGAATGCGCCTCCACGGCGTAAAACGGCTTCAAATGCTCAGGGATCGCACGCGTATGCTCGGGCAAAGCCTCGCGCCCAAACTTGCGGCTGCGCAAAATCGCATTCACCGCCGCCCAATCGCCTGTGGCCAGCATCTTGTATTCCGCCCAATGAAAAAACGGACCATGTGCACGCGATGCCTCGTAAAAAGCATACGGGTTTTGCACGAAGGCAGGATCAGTGGGCGATTGGGAAAGGCGCATGGATTGATTTTAGAGAGGCTGGGATTTCAGTAACATAGGGCACTTCAGCCATTCATCATCTTCCCTCAAATGACCACATCGCCCTACCCCACCTTCGTTATCGGCGTTGCAGGCGGCAGCGGAAGTGGCAAATCCACCGTGACGCGCGAAGTGCTGGCAGCCGTGGGTGCAGAAAGAGTCGCCGTGCTGATGCAAGACGACTATTACCTCGATCAATCCGAGCTGTCGTTTGAAGAGCGCTGCAAAACCAATTACGACCATCCTGATGCGTTTGACTGGCCGCTGCTGATGCAGCATGTGCAAGCTTTGCGCGATGGGAAGCCTGTTGAAAAGCCGGTGTATGACTTCACGCGGCATATTCGCGCCAGCGAGAAGGTAGCAGTCGAGCCTGCGCCGATCGTTGTGGTGGAAGGCTTGTTTGCGCTATTTGACCCAGCGCTACGCAAGATGCTCTCGCTGAAAGTGTTTGTCGATACAGCCCCTGATGTGCGCTTCATCCGCCGCTTGCAGCGCGATATTGCCGAGCGCGGGCGCAGCGCAGAAAATGTGATTGAGCAATACTTACACACCGTGCGTCCGATGCACAAGCAATTCATCGAGCCCACCAAACGCAATGCGCATGTGATCTTGCCGCATGGCGCCAATGGCCCAGCGGTGGACATGATCACGACGAAGGCCGTGTCGTTTATTCGGGAATTAAAGCCCACCGCTTGAAAGCCCGCAGACATTACTGCGCACCATTGACGAGTAAGATTTATTCACCTTGAGTTACTGGTCTGTAGTTTGCCAAATAAGGAATTGCCCATCCCTCAAATGCGGGATGCCCGCTGGCGATCATTGCAGCTAGACTCAATTTGGATTTCGGACTTCCCAGCGATGACCGTGAAATTCAGAGAAATCCAGAGGCCTTTTTTGTAATCAACACACATATTAACAAGTCAACCAAATATGTCCTATTTCGTTAACAACGGATGACTTACAAAAGCATGAAAGAGATAACAGCCGCTGCTCAAGATGAAATCAGAGA
>JAYVJQ010000086.1:0-9403 GCA_043769055.1 Allobrachymonas sp. | reverse complement strand
AAGTTGATCACGCCAAAGCCTGAAGTAAAGCGCACCAGGCTGGACGTATCAGGCGCGGTCATCTCCAGCTTGCCCTGCTTCAACGCATCAGTCATCGTGACATCATTGCCCAGTTTGCCGCTAGCAAACAATTCGATCTTGATGCGACCCTGGGTTTTGTCGCTCACGATCTCTGCGAATTTTTTCACTGCCATGCCTTGCGGGTGATCTTCAGACAAACCAATGCCAAAGCGCAGGTAGCGTGTTTGATTCGGATTACTTGAACTGTTTTGCGCACTGTTTTGAGAGCTATTTTGGGCAGTAGCCGTTATGAATACTGCGCAGAGTGCTATAAAAATAGTAGTACTAAGTAGCTTGCTAGAGCGGTCAGTAAAGTACTGCATGGCTATCTCCTGTTGTTCATGATGCTTGTGCTGCCAACAGATCCTTCACCGCGCTGGGCAGCGGCAGCGGCTGCACAGCACCAAAGCCTTGCACCGAGAGCGCAGCGGCTGCATTGGCATAGCGTGCCGCTTGGATCAGCTCATCACCCAGCGCCAGGCGCGCCAGCAGATTGCCTGCAAAGCAGTCTCCTGCACCAGTGGCATCGACTGCTTTGACGCGAATGGGCGCGATGCGCTGCTGCTGCTCGCCATCGCTCACCAGCACGCCCTGCTCGCCCATCTTCAGCACCACAAGCTTTGCGCCCAAATCATGGCTCCAGCGCAGGATGGCTTGTGGATCTGTGAGGCCGCTTAAGTGCACCACATCATCCAAACTGGGTAAAAACAAATCGCAGCTGGCAATTGCCGGAATCATGTGCAGCCGCGCATCTTGGAGCGACCAGAGCTTGAGGCGCAGGTTGGAGTCAAAGCTGATCTTGCTGCCTGCCGAGTGCGCGATGCGCACGGCGGCAGCGCATTGCTCACGGGCTGCCTCTGAAATCGCTTGTGAGATGCCCGAGTAATGAAGCCAGCGTGTTTGCTGCAAGGCTTGGCTCTGCACATCGTTCAAGTGCATGCGCGCTGCCGCAGAGTCTGCGCGGCGGTAGCTGAATTCATGCCCCGCTACACCGTGCGTCACAAAGTAAATACCGGTTGTTGCTCCTGATTCAATAGCAATCGGGGAAGATTCTATCCCGGCTAACTGCCATAAATCTATCAAGAATTGCCCAAAAGTATCGTCACCCACTGCGCTCACATAGCCGCAGCGCACGCCTGCGCGCGCTGCGGCTATCACCGCATTGCTGGTGTCGCCGCCAAAGCCTTGGGTGTAATGCGGCTGACCCGGCACGGTTTGGTTGAACTCCACCATGCCTTCGCCCATGGCCAATAGGTCGTACTTCATTGCAGCATGCTTAATGGTTGTCTTGACGCTAGGTGTCAATGATTGTCCTTAGGGACAAAAGCACCTCTTTTGCCGCGTAGAAAATCTAAATCGCAACCCTCATCGGCTTGGTTCACCGTATCGACGTAGAGCTTCCAGTAGCCCGAGGACAGTGCAGGCTCGGGTGCAATCCATTTGGATAAACGGGCCTTGAGATCTTCATCAGAAATCAGCAGCTGGATGCGCCGCTGTGCAACATTCAGCTCAATCATGTCGCCGTTTTTCACTACGGCCAGTGGCCCGCCCGCAGCAGCTTCTGGCGCGGTGTGCAGCACCACCGTGCCGTACGCAGTGCCGCTCATGCGGGCATCTGAGATGCGCACCATATCCGTAATGCCTTTGCGCAAAATTTTTGGCGGTAGCGGCATATTGCCTACCTCGGCCATGCCGGGGTAGCCTTTGGGGCCGCAGTTTTTCAGCACCAGGATGCAGGTCTCATCCACATCCAAGTTTTCATCGTCAATCCGTGCATGAAAGTCTTCACTGCTTTCAAACACCACGGCACGGCCCGTGTGCGTGAGCAGGGCAGGCGTGGCTGCGCTGGGCTTGATCACTGCCCCACGCGGGGCTAAGTTGCCGCGCAGTACGGCAATGCCGGCCTTGTCTTTGAATGGCTCAGCTAGGGTGCGGATCACATCGGGGTTGAAGTTTTCTGCATCCGCGACGTTCTCGGCCACGGTTTTTCCAGTCACCGTCACATGGTTCATGTGCAGATGCTGGGCGATTTCTTTCATCACCACCGGCAAACCGCCGGCATAACAAAAATCTTCCATCAGGTATTTGCCGCTGGGTTGTAAATTCAAAATGCAGGGCAATTGACTGGCCAAGCGATCAAAGTCTTCGAGCTTTAAATCCACACCAATGCGCCCCGCAATGGCAAGCAAATGAATCACCGCATTGGTCGAGCCACCAATCGCAGCCAAGGTTTTGATGGCGTTTTCAAAAGCTTGGGTGTTCAGAATCTGTGACAGCCGAATATCCTCTTTCACCATTTGCACAATGCGCCGCCCTGCGTTGCGCGCCAGCACATTGCGACGGCCATCGACTGCTGGATAAGCGGCATTGCCCGGCAAGCCCACGCCCAATGCTTCCACCATGCTGGCCATCGTGGAGGCTGTGCCCATGGTCATGCAATGGCCGTGGCTTCGGTGCATGCAGCTCTCAGCCTCAAAGAAATCTTGCAGCTTCAATGTGCCTGCGCGCACCTGCTCACTCATGCTCCACACACCTGTGCCTGAGCCCAGTTCTTGGCCGCGCCATTTGCCGTTTAGCATGGGGCCACCGCTCACGCCAATCGTGGGTAAATCCACGCTGGCTGCACCCATCATGAGTGAAGGCGTGGTTTTGTCGCAGCCCATCAGCAGCACCACGCCATCCATCGGGTTGCCGCGAATGCTCTCTTCCACATCCATACTCGCCAAATTGCGATACAGCATGGCAGTGGGGCGCAGCATCGTCTCGCCCAAGCTCATGACAGGGAATTCCAAAGGAAAACCGCCTGCCTCATACACACCAATCTTCACTTGCTCAGCTAGTGTGCGAAAGTGACTGTTGCAAGGCGTGAGCTCGCTAAAGGTGTTGCAAATCCCAATCACTGGTCGGCCATCAAATTGATCGTGCGGCACACCTTTGCCTTTCATCCAAGAGCGATAGGCAAAACCGTCGCGATCTTGACGGCCAAACCATTGCTGGCTGCGCAGGGGGTGTTTCAGAGGTTCATGGGGCATGGTGATCTCGCGTGAATCAAAGTGAAGATAAAAATTAGGGGTTTATCCTGATCGGATTAAAAGTATTATCATCATATGATTACACCATTGCATCAGGAGAAACCCTCTGCATACAGATTCATCTCTCCATACCAAGCACCGCATACCATGATCAAAAACGTCCACGGCAACACGCTCGATCTGCTGGGTCTGCGCATCGTCTCAGGTACGTATGCGGTGGATGCCAGCGTGCCGCCCGAGCCGATGCTGTGCGCGGAGCTGGGCGTGAGCCGCACGGTGATTCGTGAGGCGGTGAAGTCACTCATTGCCAAGGGCATGGTGAGCACCGGCCCGAAGGTGGGCACGCGCGTGCTACCGCGCGACACATGGAATTGGTTTGATCCCGACGTGATCATCTGGCAAAGCAAAATTGGCCTGACCGCAGAATTTTTGCGCGATTTGCAAGATCTGCGCCGCTTGATTGAGCCAGCAGCCGTGCGCATGGCCGCCGAGCGCGCCACACCCGCCAATATTGCAGAGATTCAAGCGGCGTATGACGGCATGTACCGTGCGGTGCATGAAGGCGGCGATTACGTCACGCATGATTTACGCTTTCACCAAGGCATGCTCAAAGCCTGCCAAAACCGCATGCTGATCCAGATGAACAAAGCGCTGTCTGCCTTGTTGCGCACCAGCTTTGAAATCTCCACCACGCGGCCTGATGGCCCGCTGCATTCTCTGCCACTGCACAAGGCGGTGCTTGATGCAGTGATCGCAAAAAACCCAGTCAAAGCCGAGAAGGCGATTTTGGTGCTAATCGATGGCGCGCATGATGACATCGAGCAAGTGCTGGCGCGGCGCAATCGCCCCGTGAAGCACGACAAGCCTGCTGCTTGGCTTAAAGCAGCATAAGAAACAATCTGAAAAAAATTATGAAAAAACTCATTGATCTATTTTTTAAACTGCTGGAGCTGGGCGTGGTGCTCTGCCTGTTTGCCATGGTGGTAATGGTGTTTGGCAATGTGGTGATGCGCTACGTTTTTAATTCTGGCATTCTCATCAGCGAAGAACTGTCGCGCTATGCCTTTATTTGGCTGACCTATCTGGGCGCGATGGTGGCCATGCGCAGTGGTGGGCATTTGGGGGTGGACACACTCATCAAGCATCTGCCGCTAGCAGGCAAAAAAATATCGGTGTTCTTAAGCGAATCCATGATGCTGTTTGTCAACTGCATGTTCCTCTGGGGCACTTACAAAATGCACGAGCTGCAAGTGACCAATATTTCCCCGGTGGCCGGCATCTCCATGATTTGGATCTATGGCATCGGGTATCTGGTGGCTGTGGTGATGGGGATTTTTAATCTCAACAAACTGTATCGCTTGTTCACAGGGCAGATGACCGAAGAAGAAATGGTGCAGGTGGTGGAGGCGGAGGGCCTTCAAGAAATTGAAGCCCAGCTCAAGAAAGCCTAAGGAAAACATAACATGACCGTCGCTATTTTTGTTTTCTCTCTGCTCGGCGCTATGGCGCTGGGTATGCCAATTGCCTATGCGTTGCTGGTGTGCGGTGTGTGCTTGATGGGCTTTTTAGCCAGCAACGGCACGCTGGCTTCGTTTGACAGTCAAATTTTGGCGCAGCGTTTTGTGGATGGCGCTGATAATTTTCCTCTTCTGGCTGTGCCTTTTTTCTTGCTAGCTGGAGAGCTGATGAATTCGGGTGGTTTATCTAAACGCATCGTGAACCTCGGCGTGGCGTGGGTCGGGCATTTTCGTGGCGGTTTGGGTTATGTGGTGGTGTTCTCTGCCATCATCATGGCCTCGCTGTCAGGCTCTGCGGTGGCAGATACTGCGGCTTTGGCAGCCATATTGATCCCCATGATGCGGGCCGCTGGCTATGACGTGAGCCGCAGCGCGGGCTTGGTGGCGGCTGGCGGCATCATCGCGCCTGTGATCCCACCTTCTATAGGATTCATTATTTTTGGCGTGGCTGCCAATGTGTCGATCACCAAACTGTTTCTGGCAGGTATCGTGCCGGGCATCATGATGGGCGTGGCCATTGGCATTGCATGGTGGTGGGTGGCCAAGAAGGAGAATGTTTTGCCTTCGCCAAAACTACCCATGGCAGAGCGTATGAAAATTACGTTTGATGGCTTGTTTGCATTGTTATTGCCTCTCGTCATCATCGGCGGCATGAAATCAGGCGTGTTCACGCCCACCGAGGCGGCAGTGGTGGCGGCGGTGTATGCCTTCATCGTGGGTATGTTCATCTACCGTGAGCTCAAGTGGAAGCAAATTTACGGCTTGTTCCTTGCTGCTGGCAAAACCACGGCTGTGGTGATGTTCTTAGTGGCTGCTGCGATGGTCAGCGCTTGGCTGATTACAGTGGCCAACATTCCCAATGAAGTGGCCGATCTCATGGCCCCGTTCATGGACAACAAAACCCTGCTGATGTTCATGATCATGGTTTTGATTGTGGTGGTGGGCACTGCTTTAGATTTCGTGCCCACTGTGCTGATTCTCACGCCCGTGCTGATGCCGCTGGTGATCAAGGCAGGTATTGACCCGGTGTATTTTGGCGTGCTCTTCATCATGAACAATGCGATTGGCCTGATTACGCCACCTGTGGGCACGGTGCTCAATGTGGTCAGCGGCGTAGCGCGTATCACGATGGACCAAGCCTTCAAAGGCGTGATGCCTTTCTTGATTGCTCAGCTGATTGTGCTGTTTTCCCTCGTTTTCTTCCCCGAATTGGTGTTAGTCCCCTTGAAATGGTGGATGCGCTGATTCATTATTTCACTCTCGTTTTTTCAACCCGTAGGAGACTCTCAAATGAAACGTCGTAACCTTGTGGCACAAGCCGCTCTCATCGTCGCTGGTGGCCTGCTGGCCACATCAGCCGCTTTTGCTCAATTTTCTGAGCGCAACATCAAAATGTCCAACGGTGTGGCCGAGAGCCACCCTGTAGGCGCTGGCGTGAAGAAGATGCAAGAAGTGCTGGCTGCCAAGAGCGGCGGCAAACTCAAAATCAGTGCCTTCTGGAGCGGCTCGGCAGGCGGCGATTTGCAAGCTACGCAAGCCCTGCGCGCAGGCACGCAAGAGATGGTGGTGACTTCCAGCTCACCTCTGGTGGGCATTGTGAAAGAGCTGGGCGTGTTTGACCTGCCCTTCCTGTTTGGCAGCGAAAAAGAAGTCGATGCCGTGCTCGATGGCAGCGCAGGCCAATTCTTTAACAAGAAGCTCGAAGATGCAGGCCTAGTGAATTTGGCCTACTGGGAAAATGGCTTCCGCAACCTGACCAACAGCAAAAAAGCCGTGGCCAAGTGGGAAGATTTTGATGGCATCAAAGTCCGTGTGATGCAAAACAATATTTTTTTAGACACCTTCAAAACCCTAGGCACAAATGCCGTGCCGATGGCTTTTGGCGAAGTGTTCACTGCACTGGAAACCAAAACCATCGATGGCCAAGAAAACCCGTTTGTGACGATTGATACGTCTAAGTTCTACGAAGTGCAGAAGTTCCTCTCTGTGACGCGCCATGCCTACACGCCTTTCTTGGTGCTCTACAGCAAGAAAATGTGGGATACGCTCAGCCCGCAAGAGCAGGCTGTGATGCGCGAGGCAGCGATGGAAGGTCAAAAAGTGCAACGCGCCGCGATTCGTGATTTGGATGGCAAATCGCTGGCTGCTCTCAAAGCCCGTGGCATGCAAGTCAATGAAATCGCTCCTGCCGAGCAGCGCCGCATGTTTGAAAAAGTCAAGCCGGTGTACGACCGCAATGCAGAAACCATTGGCGCTGATGCGATCAATGTGGTGGTAGATGCGCTGAAGAAAGCACGCGGCGGATAACGACGCTTCGTATCTTGCGGTTGATCCGGAGCTGGCAAACGCCCTGCAAAACCGGGGCGTTTCCTCTACACTTGAAGGCATGGACAACATGCCTTTTTTATTGCTCCCAGAACTCTTCACCGATGCCGATGGCCGCGCCAAATTCCGCGATCTGCGCGTTGATTTGACCGATGGCTCACCCGCCGCTCGCTTGAGCCCGCTCGCGCAAGCCGGTGGTCATCAATTCCGCATGAGCCCTGTGGGCTTTCGCAGTCAGTTCCATTGCACCACCACACCCCAGTGGCTGATCGTGTTGCAAGGCGCAATCGAGATTGGTTTGCAAGATGGCACCAGCCGCATTTTTCGCGCTGGCCAATGTTTTTACTCCAACGACACCTTGCCAGTAGGCGCTAACTTTGACGACAAAATCCACGGCCACAACAGCCGTCAGGTGGGCGACGAGCCGCTGGTGACGGTGTTTGTGCGAGTCTAAGTTTTAAAAAAATCAGCCCTTGCCGCGTTCGCGTGAGAGCATTTCGCGGATGGTAATTTCTGCCGCACCGCCGCGTGCAGAACGAGCCTCCCTGCGCATCCGAACCGAGTAGCCCCAATCAGGCTCAAGCCACAGCGTCATGTTGGCGCGGTTGCCGTTTTGGTACTGCATTTGAACCTCTACTTTGATGGTTTGCACTTTACCAAAGGCCGTGTCAATCGTTTCTTTGCCCACCACATGACTGGTGGCTTCCATCCATTGCTTGAAGCCGTTGTTGTGCGTGACGTTGGTGCGCGTGGTGGCGCGCGAGCCAATTTTTAACTCGCCATTGGGATAGAGCGAATACGGCGGATCGTAACTGCCACCGCCATCGCGCACCAAAGCACCACCGCGTGTAAGGACCGCATTGTTGATTGTTGGCACGGCCACATCTGAGACGCCTTCAATGCTGTTTTCATCACGTTTGCGCACCGTGATCGAGCCGCGCCCCATCACCACATTCGTCAACCCATCACGCGCTTCAAACTGGTACTTGTCGCCTTCTCGATAGGCTTGAAATGGGCTCTTGTAGACCATGCCATCTTTGTCGGCCACAGCTTGTGTTTTTGCGCTTTGTAGCAACTCGATGGTGCCTTGCGCCAAGCCATTGATATTCCCATTCGGATACTTCTGCAAAAACGCATAAAAATCATCCACATTCTTGCTGCCAGCGATCTTGTCCCAATCGGCCTTCTCGGTGGTGAAGGCTTTGTCTTTCTCTGAATCGCTGAGCTTCTGTGTGGGCTTCAAGCCTGCATTGAAGAAGAAATCATCTTCAAGAGAAGTGCTCTCCCATGGGATTTGCCGGCCTTGACTTTGCTGGCGCACGTTCAATCTCACGCGCTTGAACACGTCTTCAATCTTCGCTTGCGGCTTCTTCAGCTCTTGCAGCAGGTATTTGGTGTACAGCCCATTACTGCCTGCCTTTGAGTCACCGTCTTCTGCGACGTTGCCCGGTGCAGTGGCGTATGCGAGGAATGTGCCCGGAGGTGCATCGAGTTGCGCAAGCCCTTTGCCAGATGCTGTGCCTGCAAACGGATTGTCTCGGCAAGCATCGAGCACCACGATGTTCATTTTGTTGCCTGCAGCCTTGAAGGCATCGATGACTTGACCGAGATCCACGGCTTGCTCGGGTACATCAGCCGCTTTGCTCATCTTGGCATCAACGGGAACCATGTAGTTGCGCCAATCGAGCTGCAAGCCATGGCCAGCGTAATACAGCATGCCTGTGCCTTGCCTGCCTTTAAGATTATCTCGCACGGTAGAAATGGCCTGAATGATCTGCGCACGAGAGGCATCGCGTGCTTCCACCACGGTAAAGCCAAGCCCACGAAGCGTCTCGCCCATCGCCTTGGCATCGTTGCCGGGGTTGGCAAGAGCTGCTGTGCCGGGATAGGCCGCATTGCCAATCACCAAAGCAATGCGTACTTCGCTGGGGGCTTGCGCGATGCTGGACAGGAGCGTGCCAGCAGCAAACAGCAGACCAAGGGATTTGACGAGTAGATGATTAAACACTACTGATTTCATAGCACACCGCGCAAAATATATGCCGGGTAGTGGCCGGTTTAACATGAAAATCATTTAATTTCTTCGACATTCACCAATGTTGCACCATAGGCATCTGAGCAGAGCGGGTTATTGCGTCTGCTGCTCGCCGTTGTGCATTCTTGCGAACTGACAAGGGCACTCGTGCTCATGAGAGAGCCCAAGCTGGCGCGGCCTTGGGCATCGTTCAATGAGCTGATGAAGGGGCCGGCTTTGCTAGAGGCCAAGCTTTTGAGATCGCGCGGGGCATCGGCCACGAAGACGAGCAACGTATTTTTGCCCACTGGCCCGCTGGCGCGCACACGCCAATTCGGACGTGGCAGGGTAATTTGCTTGCCGGCTTCAACGCGGTTGTCTTGATCTAAATCGTTGGGGAAGAGCATGTACAGCGATTTGTTGTCCGACCCGGCCATGGCGATATAAAGGAAGCC
>JAYVJQ010000085.1:0-4619 GCA_043769055.1 Allobrachymonas sp. | reverse complement strand
ATGATTTTCAAACTCGCGCAGCGCAATGGCGTGAGCATTCCGTATGCGAGCGTGGAAGATTTACGCAAGGCTTATGCGTTCACCAATCTGCAAAGCTTTTTGGATATTTACTATGCAGGCGCATCGGTGTTGCTCAAAGAGCGTGATTTCTACGATATGGCTTGGGCCTATCTTGAAAAAGCTGCACTCGATAACGTGATCCGCACAGAAATTTTCTTCGACCCGCAAACCCACACCGCACGCGGCGTGAGCATGGAAACGGTGATCGCAGGTTTATCGCGCGCCTGCAAAGATGCCAAAGCTGGCTTGGGTGTCGATGCCGAGCTGATCCTGTGCTTCCTGCGGCACTTGAGCGAGGAAGAAGCGTTTGAAACCTTAGAGGCTGCGCTGCCCTACCGCGATCATTTCATTGGCGTGGGGCTTGATAGCAGCGAAGTGGGCCACCCACCTGAGAAGTTTGCCAAGATCTTCAAGCGCTGCAAAGAGCTAGGCTTTCGCTTGGTGGCGCACGCAGGTGAAGAAGGCCCACCCGAATATATTTGGAGCGCACTCGATGTGCTGCAAGTCGAGCGCATCGACCACGGCGTGCAATCCGTCCGCGATTCGGCGCTGATGCAGCGCTTGGCGAAAGACCGCATCCCGCTCACCGTCTGCCCCTATTCCAACCAAAAACTCAAAGTCTTCCCCGATCTGCGCGACCACAACCTGCGCCAGCTCTTAGACGCTGGCCTGTGCGCCATGATCAACAGCGATGACCCCGCTTATTTTGGCGGCTATATGAACGATAACTGGCTGGGCACTTTCGCAGCATTGAACCTCAGCGCCGAGCATGCAGTGCAACTTGCCAAGAACAGCTTTGAAGCTAGTTTTTGCAGCCCTGAGCAAAAGCGCGTCTACATGGATCGTGTGGCATCCATAGCGGATAGCTTCTGATGAGAAGCTTGCACTAACTAAAAAGCCCGGGTGAACCGGGCTTTGTGCGCAGAAGGGTGCAGCTTAATTGAGTGCTTGCAGACCTGCTACCAACCAACCGGCTGAGCCGTCTTTTGGCTTGGTCATATTCCAAACTTCGCGGAAAGGGCCAGGACTCATGGCGGGATCTTCTTTGATCATGCCAGAGAACTCGACGCTGGCCATCCACTCGCCACCAGCATCTTCAATACCCAAGAGTTTGGCATCGAGCGCGGCGACTTCGGTGTGGTTGTGTGCGCCGCCTGTATGCTGCTCGCGCTCTTGCAACTGCTGGCGAATTTCGGTCAGCATGCTGTCGGTCATCATGGTACGCAAGGTCGAAATATCGTTCTTGTCCCATGCGGCCTGCAGTGTTGTGAAGGCGTATTTGGCATCAGCCAAAAAGCTTGGCGCATCAAAATCTGCGGGCACGCTCCAGTTGTTAGATGAAGTGCCAGCCAAGCGCGAACCAATCAGGCTACCGCCAGTAGCTTGTGGCTGAGCCATGAATGCCGTGGAGTTTCGCTCCCAAGGGCGGGCTGAGGCATCGTTGCCCACATTCTCAGGCTGGTAGTTGCGCTGCATGGGCACATCAGCAGGCGCTTGGCCAGCGCCTGCGCCAGCCATGGCGTAAGGCGAGTTTTGCTGCATGCCGCCTTGGCTGGCAGCGCGGCGGCGCATGAACCAACCCACGGCGACCATGATGACCAATGCCAACAAGCCAAACATCAAAATTTGGCCAAATGCTTCGCCTAGTCCCAAGCTACTGGCCAGCCATGCAAGCCCTAAGCCTGCGGCCAAGCCGCCAAGCATTGCGCCCCAAGGCTTTTTGGGAGCCGCAGCAGCAGCGCCAGCGGCGGCTGGCTTGGCAGCTTGGGCAGCATTGGCCGCGCCGGGTGCGGCAGGCGCAGCAGGTGCTGCCGTGCTCTGGGTCACGTTACTCGATTGTTTGCCCACAGATTTACCGCCACCCATACGTTTGGCGGCCTCGGCATCAAAGCTGGTAAGTGCAAAGCTGAGCGTCATCACGCCAGCTGCTAGGTAAGACAAGAATTTCATAAATGCCCCTCTAAAGTTAATCACAACCACAAATCACGACTGTTTCACACCTTGATGCCCACATGCAAAGCGACGATGCCGCCTGTCATGTTATGCACATCCACATGTGCGAAACCGCTCTCCAGCATCATGCTTTTGAGCGTTTCCTGATCGGGATGCATGCGAATGCTCTCAGCCAAATATTGATAGCTTTGTGCATCACCTGCGATCCATGAACCTAATTTTGGCAAAATTGAAAAGGAATACCAATCGTAGGCCCTTTGCAAAGGTTGGGCTACTTTGGAGAATTCCAGCACCAAGAGCTTGCCGCCTTGCTTGAGCACGCGCGCCATTTCCTGCAAAGCGGCTTCTTTGTGTGTCATGTTGCGCAGGCCAAAGGCCACGGTCACCACGTCAAAGTGCCCATCGGGAAAGGGCAGTTTCTCGGCATCGCAGACCATCGTGGGCAGGGTAAACCCAGCATCCACCAAGCGATCACGGCCTACGCGCAGCATGGCCTCGTTGATGTCGGTATGCACCACTTGGCCACGCTGGCCCACTTTCTTGGCAAACGCCAGCGCCAAATCCCCCGTACCGCCCGCCACATCGAGCACACGCGAGCCTTCGCGCGCACCCGAGACGAGGATGGTGTAAGCCTTCCACGCACGATGCAGTCCGCCCGACATGAGATCGTTCATCACATCGTATTTGCTAGCGACCGAGTCAAACACGCCGCGCACATTGCGGGCTTTTTCGGTTTCATCGACTGTTTTGTAACCAAAATGGGTGTTGGCCATGGTGGAATCTATGCAGAGTGCTATGAAAATTATAGTAACTGGGTTTTAGTGGCTGCAACCTGCGCCATGCACATGCCCGCCTGCCGCTTGCATCGGTGCATCGCGGTCAGCTCCTGCCTCGGCCAAGCGCGCCAAATACCGCTGCCACAAGTCGTCTTGCTGGCTGCCAAGAAAATACAAATAATCCCAAGAAAAAATGCCACTCTCGTGTCCATCGGTGAACACGGGTTTGACGGCATAGTTGCCAATCGACTCCAGCTCCTGCAAGCCCACTTCGCGTTTGCCAGTCTGTAGCGTCTCTTGACCGGGCCCGTGGCCCTGCACCTCGGCTGAGGGGGAATACACGCGCATCAGCTCGAAGGGCAACTTAAAAGCCTTGCCGTCAGAGAAGGAAATTTCCAACAGTTTGGATTGTTGATGCACCGTGATGTCGGTGGGGGTGGGGGTGTCTTGCTTGAGGCCGGCCATGGGTAAATCCTGCGCTCAAAACCTGAGCTACAAAAAAGTAAAGATGCGGTGATTTTAAAACCGCATCGAGATATTCAGATGCAGCTTGTCATCACCCTTTTGCGGCGCACTGGAATTGGTGGCTAAAGGCAACTTGCTACCCGTGAGCAGGCGGCCATATTCTGCATTGACTGATATGCCAGACTCATGGCCGTAGCGCAGGCCAAACCCAAGGCTCATGAGGTTGTCGTGCGCGACGCGGCGTAGGCCGTCGGCGTTGCGGTTATTGAGCCAGCCAGCATCGAGGAAGCTAGAAAAGCGCAAGCCTTTGGCCAACTCTGGCGACGTGAACTCCAAGCTGGTGGACAATCCGCCATCACCTGAAATTGCACGATCAGGCGCGCCGCGCAGCGAGCCCGTGCCACCCAAGCCCATTTGTTCGCCTGAGATCAATGCGGTGTCGCTCCATTGCAATTGGCTGCGCAAGCTCCATAGCCATTGGTTACCGAGATCGGCAGAATATTGGTGATTGGCTCGCACAATGCGAAACGCACGGCTGTTGATGCCTTGGCCAGTGACGGGGTTGATGTATTCGCTGCTGTAAGCGGTGCGATTATTGGAGGCGCCGCCGCCAGTGTTTAGTGAGGCCTCCAAATGGTAAGACCATTGCGAGCCATCGGACTCGTTGCGCACGCTGTAGCCCAAGGTGATGGGGCGGCTGCGCCGGTCCACCCCAACGGCCACGCCATTGATCAAGGCTGCACCAAATAATTTATCGTCAAGTGCAACGGAGAAATAACTGCGCCGGCCACCCTCTGGCTCGTTGGCCACGGTGTAATTGATGCCGCGCGTTTGACCGATGCCGGTACTGGTGAAGGTTGCGAATGCACCAAGCACATCCGATTTGGTGGCCGAGAGGCCAAGCGTGCCTCTCGCTCGGTAAAATGGCATTTTGTAATTCAAACCCCATTGGTGCACATTGCCGGGGCGCGCTAGCGAGGTGGTGTAGGCGACCACGCCTTGATGATCAAGATCCCATAGGTTGTTATGACCCGCAGATAGGGTAAAGCGATCTTTACCAGAAGATGCATTGCCGCTGTTGCTGGCATTGATCGCAGCAAACCAAGGGCGGTTGTCCCGAACTTGCACGTTAGCATCGATCTTGTCCGTCTCGGCGGATTCTTTGAGCGAAACGCTCAGTTGCTTGGACGGGTTGTCGTTGGCCAGGGCAGTTTGCACTGCCAATCGTTTGAAATTGGGCGATGCGCCCTCTTTCAGCTCGGGTATGCTGGCGCGGATGTTGGTTTCGCTGAAATGTTGCTGACCAGTGACCTGCACCCGACCTATGGTGAACTTCACGATTTCGAGCGCAACTTTCTCGCCTAC
>JAYVJQ010000084.1:0-4145 GCA_043769055.1 Allobrachymonas sp. | reverse complement strand
AGGTTAAGCAGATGCGGCACGCTATCAAAGCCGCTTTGCTTGCGTTTCTTGGCTTCCACGCCATTCGTGTTGGCCAAAATCGCCGCCACTTCGGTATAGGTAAACCGCGCGTGGCTGAACATGACGGCAGGATAAAACTGATACGCATGCACATCGCCCTGCGCTGTAACGAGCATGTCGCAGACCATGCACAAGCGTTCCACGCTTGGATTGAGCGAACACAAGCCATTTGACAATTTCTCCGGCAGCATCGGAATTACGCGGCGCGGGAAATAAACGCTGGTGGCTCGGTCATACGCGTCCACATCGATCGGCGCGCCGGTCTGCACGTAATTCGACACATCGGCAATGGCCACGAGCAAACGCCAGCCCTTGCCACGGCCAACTTTTGCAGGCTCGCAATACACCGCATCATCAAAATCCCGAGCATCTTCGCCGTCGATCGTCACGAGCTGCACATCCGTCAAATCAACGCGGCCTTTTTTATCAGCCGGGCGCACCTTATCGGGCAGCTTGCGCGCCTCATCCAGCGTGGCGGGTGAAAACTCATGCGGCACGCTGTATTTGCGCACCGCAATTTCAATCTCCATGCCCGGATCATCCACCTCACCCAGCACCTCACTCACGCGGCCCACCGGCTGGCCATAAAGAGACGGCGGCTCAGTCAGCTGCACCACCACCACTTGACCCGCTTTGGCGTGGCCCGTGGCAGTTTTAGGAATCAGCACATCTTGGCCATAGCGCTTGTCCTCGGGTGCTACGAGCCACACACCGCCTTCTTGCAGCAAGCGGCCAATGATGGGCTGCTTGGGGCGCTCAATAATTTCCGTGACGCGGCCTTCGGGGCGACCGCGCCTGTCAAGTCGGGCCACGCGCACGCGCACGCGATCTCGGTGCAACACAGCGCGCATTTCGTTGGGCGGCAAATAAATATCGCCTTCTTGATCATCGCGTTGCACGAAGCCATGCCCATCGCGATGCCCTTGCACTGTGCCTTCTATTTCTTCGGTGATTGCAGCGTGTGTGGCGGGAGTTGCTGCAAATTTTGAGGTAGCTTTGATATACAATCCTTAGTTCTGAAATTGCCCAGATGGCGGAATTGGTAGACGCACTAGTTTCAGGTACTAGCGATGAGAGTCGTGGAGGTTCGAGTCCTCTTCTGGGCACCAAACAATGAGTTCAACATTCGGCAATCATAGCCAGCTTCAAGTGATTTTGATGCTGGCTTTTTTGTTTTTTGCGTCAAGCGCCAAGCAATCTACGTTCCAGCAAGGATTGCAGGTTGCGACGGCTGTCTGCAATCAGATAGATAATCACTTGGTTTTGTACGATGCGATAAACCACGCGATAGGGCTTGAATGCTGTTTGGCGATACTCTTTGATACCTAGCTCCAGCAGCTCTTTGGGGTAACTGCCTCTGTGCGGAAAGCGCGCCAAACTCTCTACCACTTTGCTGACCTGATTGAGCACATGCTGCGCATTGGCCACGCTGTCGTATTCAGCGATGTAATCGTAGATGGATTCCAAGTCTTGCTCTGCTCCTTCAGTGAGCAAAACTTCAAACTCTGAGGGGATGCGCTCCATCAGAGTTTGATATGCTTGGCACGCAAGCGCGAAATGACTTTGGAGGCCAGTTTGGTTTTATCACTGCTGACTTCTTGCTGGCCAAGTGCCAAAATTTTAAGCATCGCAAGAGTCTCTTGCGATTGCTCATACGACACGACATCTTGTAAAACCGCCTTGGCTTGCCCGTTTTGCGTGATGAACATAGGCTCGCGCTGCTCAGCCAGATTAGCCAGTATTTCTGCCGCATTGGCTTTGAAATAGCTGATGGGTTGGATTTGGGTGGAATACTGCATAACTAAGTCTTTCAGGGTCAGACTGAATATAGTCTTTTTTTAGATAGGCTGCAAGTCTCGTACAAAGAAAAAATTCTTTGGCTACAGTTAGAAACGCAAGCTTTATTGCAAATTTTTGCTCATTGAATGCCTGCAAGCAAACTGCATCTGTGATTGAAAAATTTAGCTTGATTCGCAGCTCGCACAGGCGTAGAGTGAGAACTGTCAGATCAGTCTGACAAACCACTTGCAGGCAATTCTTTGCCTGCATCGCTGGCCGGACATTTACTCTCCGTGCTCAGCATCCCAAGGTGGCATGCAGCCTTGCTGAGCCACCGGGCCCGGTAAGACCATAGGCCTCGTGCCTTGGCCTTCCGGGCTTTCTTGTTTTTGGCATGTCACGAGTTGGTGGCAGGATTTTTCCTCCACAATGGCTGCTATGGAGACACCTCAAATTACACAACAAAAGACTTCTGGCTGGCGCAAGCGCTTGGCATGGGGTTTGGGCGGTTTGGTAGCGCTGATGGCGCTGTCTTGGGCAGCAGTGCCGCCGCTGCTGAAATCTCAGGCTGAAAAATATGCCTCTGAGCAACTGGGGCGCAAGCTCACCGTGGGCAGCATTGATTTCAAGCCGTGGACGCTGGAGCTAGAAATCAAGGATCTCGTTCTCGCGCAGGCCAGCGGGCAAGGCGAGCAACTGCGTATTGGCCGCGCCTATATGAATGCCGAGCTGCAAAGCCTGCTGCGCTTAGCGCCTGTGGTCGATGCGGTGGAGATTGCAGGCGTGCGCGGCTCCTTGGTGCATCTGGGCAATGGCAAATACGACATTGACGACATCTTGGCAAAAATAGCCGCTCTGCCCAAAAGCTCAGAACCACCCAGCAGCGAGCCACCAAAATTTGCGATTTACAACATTGCTCTGAAGGATTGGGCGCTGCAATTCGATGACCGCCCCGCAGGCAAAAAGCACGAGATCAAGGATTTTCAACTCAGCCTGCCGTTTTTGAGCACGCTAGAAGCGCAACGCGAAGTCAAAACCGAGCCGCGCTTGGCTTTTGCGCTCAACGGCAGTCGGTTTGACAGCACCGGCCAGAGCACGCCCTTTGTGCAAACGCGCAAGACGGATGCCTCAGTCTCCATCAAAGCGCTGGATCTCGCGCCCTATTTGCCTTACTTGCCCAAAGGCCTGCCAGTGCAGCCGGTGTCCGCCGTGCTGGGCGCGGATTTGATGATCGCGTTTGAGCAAAACCCCAAACCTGCCGTGCGCATCACGGGCCAAGTCACGGGGCAGGGTATTGCCTTGAACGATGCGGCGGGGCAGGCTTTACTCGGCGTGCAGCAGATCAAGATCACAGCCAAAGATGTGCAGCCGCTCTCTGGCCGCGTGGCGCTGGATGCGATTGAGATCACAGCGCCTGCTTTGCAATTGAAGCGCAGCAAAAGCGGGCAGATCAACTTACTGGCAGCGCCTAGCAAGAAAGAATCCGCTATCAAAAAAGAAGCACTCCACGCAGATTCTATGCCGGCTACTGGCCCAAAAAGCCTTGAAAAACCTGCATCAGCAGCCTCTGCGGCATCCCCATGGCAAATCAGCATCGAGCGCGTGAGCTTGCAAGGCGGCTCAGTCACTTGGAGCGATGAAAGCACCACGCCGCGCGCCCAGCTTGCCGCTACTGCCTTGAATTTGCAAGCCAAGCAAATCGGCTGGCCGTTTGCCGCGAACGATCCACAGCCCATTGCCTTTGAAGGCAGCAGCTTGCTCGATCAGGGCAGTTTGACTTTCTCAGGCACGGCCACCGATGCCAAAGCCAGCGTGAGCGCGCAGCTTTCTGCCTTACCGCTGGCTACGTTTGCGCCGTATTTGCAGCCCTTCCTGATTCCCACGCTCACGGGCAGCGCCGATGTGCAGGCAGGCTTGCTCTGGCAGGCGCAGCGCGGCGATCAAAAAGCTGTATTGCAAATTACGCTACCCATGGCACAACTGTCCAACTTGCTGCTGGCCAAAGACAAAAACAAGCTCGCGCAAATCAAACAGATCAGCGCACAAGCCGCGCAAATCGACCTGCAAACGCAGAGTGTGAAAGTGCAAAAAATCGCGGTCAACGGCGTGCAAACCCGCGTGGAGCGCAGCGAGCAGGGCCGCTGGATGGCGCAAGATTGGCTGCGCGCCTCAACAGCAGCAGCCAGCGCGCCTCAAACCAGCGCCACCTCAGCCGATTGGAAAATATCGCTGGTCGATATCGAACTCGATGCCCCGCAACTGGCCTTCATCGACCGCCAACCCACGCCCACTTCCAAAAAAACCGT
>JAYVJQ010000083.1:0-14935 GCA_043769055.1 Allobrachymonas sp. | reverse complement strand
GCTTCGTATTCGACCAAATCGCCGCTGAAGAGCACGCCTTCGGATTCCACCCAAGCAATCGTGTCGCCACGCGTGTGGCCCATGCCGGGATGCCAGATTTCTACCACCACGCCGCCGAGATTGATGGACAAGCTGCCTTGGCGGCCGGGCTTGCCATCGCCAATGACCATGCTGGGCCAGGTGAGGCCGGGGATGCTATCTGCGCCTTGGAAGAGGCGAGGGAAGCGCTCGATTTCGCTTTGCATATCTTGCGCTCCGCGCTCGCGGATGAGTTCTAGCGTGCCGCGGCTCGCTATGATCTCGGTAGCGCCCTCCGCAACGTAGGCGCTGGCTCCGAGCACTCTAACTGCATGGTAGTGCGTGAGCAACACGTATTTGATGGGTTTGCTGGAGATGGTGCGGATTTTTTTGATGAGGTCGCGTGCCATCGCGGGCGTGGCGGTTGCGTCGCTGACCATGATGTAGTCATCCCCAATGATCACGCCAGAGTTGGGGTCGCCTTCGGCGGTGTAGGCCCAGCAGTGTTTGGAGAGTTGCTCGAAAGTGATCTTTTTGGCGCTCAAATCGGCTTGGCTGGCGAAGGCTTTGGACATGGTTTCGTTCCTGTGTTCGGTTGGTTGAATCGTTGGAATTGTAATTTACCTAATCGTAATGCATTTCGGATAGGTGAATTTATGAGGTTTGTTGTCTTTGCGGGATTTTGGCACGCTGTGGCCTGTGCTGAGCGCAGTGTCTGCCCCCTCATACTATCGCTCGCGAGCCACGCGGCACTTGCCGCGAAAATTTGACGATACGCTGCGCGATACAAATCGGGGGCAGACACTGCGCTTAGCACAGGCAGTTGGTTGGCGTGGAGAGTCCCAATCACGGTGCGCCAACAAATTTGTGGATGGGTACAGTGAGTGCGCGAAAATTTTCACAGCAGCAAAGAGGCCGCGCCTGAGCGGTGAGCCGACTGGCGATTTGTATCGCGCAGCGTCGTGTCAAATCTTCGCGGCAAGTGCCGCGTGACTCGCGAGCAATAGTATGAGCTAGGCGGATCACCGCTCAGGCGCAGCCGCTGTACTAAAGAAATAATGAATTTTTAAAGCAAAACAGCCCACTAGCCGGCAAGAATAGTGCGCGAAGTGCTATCAAATCAATAGTACCTGGCAATCAATTGCTGAACGCAGCAATCCCCGTAATCGCTCTACCCAAGATCAGCGCATGAATATCATGCGTGCCTTCATAGGTGTTGACCACTTCAAGGTTCACCAAATGCCGCGCCACGCCGTATTCATCGCTAATGCCATTGCCGCCCATCATGTCGCGTGCTAAGCGTGCAATGTCGAGCGCTTTGCCGCAAGAGTTGCGCTTCAAAATCGAGGTGAGTTCGACGTTGGCAATGCCTTCATCTTTCATGCGCCCCAAGCGCAGGCAGCCTTGTAGGCCGAGGCTGATCTCGGTCATCATGTCGGCGAGCTTCTTTTGGATGAGTTGATTGGCTGCGAGCGGGCGGCCAAATTGCTTGCGATCTATCACGTATTGGCGGGCGCGGGCGTAGCAATCTTCGGCTGCGCCGAGTGCGCCCCAAGCGATGCCGTAGCGCGCGGAATTCAGACAGGTGAATGGGCCTTTCAAGCCGCGCACTTCTGGGAAGGCGTTTTCTTCAGGGCAAAACACGTTGTCCATCACGATCTCGCCTGTGAGCGAGGCTTTGAGGCCGACTTTGCCGTGCACGGCGGGGGCACTTAATCCTTTCCAGCCTTTCTCCAACACGAAGCCACGAATCGCGCCTTCATCATCTTTTGCCCAGACGACGAATACATCGGCGAATGGGCTGTTGGAGATCCACATTTTGTTGCCAGTGAGGCTGTAGCCGCCCGCCACTTTGCGCGCGCGCGTGATCATGCTGGCGGGGTCTGAGCCGTGGTCGGGCTCAGTCAGGCCGAAGCAGCCGATGTATTCGCCCGTGGCGAGTTTTGGGAGGTATTTTTGCTTGGTGGCTTCGTTGCCAAATTCATAGATCGGCACCATCACCAAGGAGCTTTGCACGCTCATCATGGAGCGGTAGCCAGAATCTACACGCTCGACTTCGCGGGCGACCAGCCCGTAGCACACGTAGTTCAATCCAGAGCCACCATACTGCTCGGGGATGGTCACGCCGAGCAGGCCGAGAGATCCCATTTCGCGGAAGATGGCGGGGTCGGTGTTTTCGTTGCGGAAGGCATCGACCACGCGGCTGGCGAGCTTGTCTTGGCAGTAAGCGTTGGCAGCATCGCGCACTTGTCTTTCATCTTCGGTCAGCTGTGCGGAGAGATTAAATGGGTCTTCCCAGCTAAAAGGGGATTTGCCCGACTTCACCAAGTTGCCGACGTTGATCATGTTGCCCATATTTGACTCCGCAAACATTGCCCAAAGAAGATGCTTTAGACCTAAAGTAATTATGCCCGATTCAGAAAAAGCCGCAGCAAGGCATGGGTCTCCAAGTTGGCTTCCAGTGCCGTCACATCGGGCTCGTCTGCGGGCTCTTGCAAGGTAGCAAATTGGCTGGACACCAAAGTATCCGAGAAAAAATGCCCCGCACGATTGCTCACGCGCCGCTGCGCCTCCTCACGGGTAAGGCGCAGGTAGGCGAACTTCACTTGGCCGACTTGCCGCAATGTATCCCGATAAGATTTTTTAAGCGCCGAGCAGCCGATCACGCAACCCGCAGGATGCTGGGCGATTTGATCGACTAGCGTTTGCAACCAGCCCACACGATCCGCATCATCCAGTGGCGTGCCCACTTCCATCTTGGCTTTGCTCGCAGCGCTATGAAAATCATCGCCCTCAATCCAAGGCAGAGCTAGCTCCTGTGCCAAAGCCCGCCCAAACGTCGATTTGCCGCACCCGGCCACGCCCATCACCACGATTGTTGTCATGGGGAGAGTTTAATGGGTAGTACCGTTGTGGTGATTTATAGACTTCAAGGCTTTTGCTTTTGTTGACGCAGCCACTAAGGCGGCATTTGTCCGCAATCCAATCAGCTTCAACCTCCGCAATCTCTACTCATTTTTGTGGATGCGTGAGAAGCTGAATATGTGTGAAATCAACTTCTTAGATTTAAAAGGAGTTTTTATGGCATACGTACTAGGTCAGCGCTCGCAAAAAAAGTTGGAAGGCGTTCATCCCGACCTCGTCAAGGTTGTGCAACGCGCTATTCAGATAACGCCAATAGATTTTTCAGTTGTAGATGGCTTGCGCACTATGGCAGAGCAAATTGCCTATGTAAAAAGTGGGGCGAGTCAGACTCTGGATTCTAGGCACCTGACTGGGCATGCAGTTGATCTTACGGCGTGGGTAGGTCAAAAAATTCGCTGGGAGCTAGACCTGTTGTGCAAAATTGCTTCTGCAATGCGCAGCGCTGCAAATGAATCGGGAATTTCTTTACGCTGGGGGGCCAACTGGGACATTTTGTTAACCGATAGTGACTCGCCAACTGAAGATATAGTGCAGGAGTACATTCGAAATCGAATCAACGCTGGTCGAAAGCCTTTCGTTGATGCTCCGCATTTCGAGCTACCTAGAACGAAATATCCTTGAGATTGGCGCTCTGATCTTGGTTCTCAATAAGTTAGCTTTGCCACTTCATCCCCACGCCCAGCACTCGCATTGACTTTGAGTGCTTTGGTGATGACACCTGTGATCACATTCGCAAAGTAGCGCGCGCCCCAACTTGCGTAGCGTGCTTCGTCTTCAGGCGTGAGCGCCAGCACGCCTGCGCATTTGCCTGCGCGCACGATGCCTTTCACGCCTATTTCGATCATGGCTTGGACGGCGGGCTCGTAAAAGCGGTTCTCGTGGCCCATGCTGTGGGCGAGATCGTTGGGGCCGATGAAGACGGCATCGACGCCGGGGGTGGATGCGATTTCAAATGCGGCTTCAATCGCGGGTACGGTCTCTAGCATGAGCACGAGCATCACGTCTTGGTTGCTTTTTTCATTGTGCGCTGCGCTGCCGAATGCGCCGTAGCCTGCGGCGCGCACGGAATACGCACAGCCACGTTGGCCACTTACCCCACCTTCGCCTGCATAGCCTGTGCTGCGGGGGTAGCGCACTTTGTCAGCAATCTCTTTCGCATGCGCCGCATCGCGGATCATGGGAATTTGCAGGCCGCTCGCGCCCGCATCTAGCGTGCGCGCAATGTCATGCTCTAAGCAGCGCACCAGCGCTGGCAGGCCGCTGGCACGGGCGGCACGCAGCATGTGCTCAGTGGTTTCTAAGCCGGCACTGCCGTGCTCGTTGTCGATGATGGTGAAGTCGTAGCCGGCGAACGCGGTCATCTCCACTAGGGCTGGTGATGAGAGTCCGTTGAACAGGCCACGCATGGGTTTGCCGCTTTGCATCAGGGTGCGAAGGCCAGCGTCGATAGGATGAATCATTTTTAGCTCCACAAGATCTTTGATGCGAGTTCAGCGCCTTCAGCCATGCTCTTGAGTTTCGCATACGCAATCGGTGGGTGTACTGCGCCAAAACCCGCGAAGGTGCCAAAGCCGCAATCGGTGCCGGCCATCACACGGTCTCGGCCTACGATGGCAGCGTATTGCAGCAGGCGTTGCTTGATGAGTTGGGGATGCTCGATGAAATTGTTGGTTGAATCGAGTACGCCGGGGCAAAGAATTTTGTTCTCGGGCACTAAGCCTTTCTTCTGCGCATCGCTCCACACTTCCCATTCATGTGCGTGGCGCGGATTGGCGCCTTCAAACAGAATCGTGGCGGGCTTGGCTTTGCAGACCAAAGCGAGGACACGATCGAGGCTAATATCGTGATGATGCGGGCCTTCGTAATTGCCCCAGCAGATGTGCATGCGGATGCGCTCTGCGGGAATGTTGCGTAGCGCGTGATTGAGCGCTTCGACTTGAAGATTGGCATTGCGCAGAAATTCTTTTTCCGTATCGTCGCGGAATTTGATGTGGCGGCCCATGCCGAGATCAGGCGCATCAATCTGCAAATCTAAGCCTGAAGCGACGATGGCTTCGTATTCGGTTTGCATCGCATTCGCCAGCGCTTCTAAATATTTTTCATGCGAGGCGTAGTATTTATTGGGCTGAAACACGGCTATCACGCCGGGGCTGGCGGCATTCATGAAGGCGCGAACTGGGGCGTTGGTGGCGCCAGCTTTTTTCACTGCGCCTTGCAGGTTGGCAATGTCTTTGTGCAGGCCGCTCAAATCTTTCACGGCAATCGGCCCGGTGCAAATCGGGCGATGGTATTTAGGCGTTGCGCCGAGCTTGGCGAGGCGCTCTTTGAAATCGGGGAAATCATCCAAATCGCGCGGCGTGGCGCGGGGCATTTCGCCGATTTCAAAGCCAGTTAGGCGGTGGCGAATGTAGGTGGCGTAGCTGATCTTGCTCATCTCGCCATCGCTCACCACATCGACCTGCGCATCAACCTGCGCGGCCACCACAGCATCGGTCTCTTCGATCATGATGCGGTCGAAGTCTGCTTCGTTGTAGTTCACGCCAGAGTCTTGCGCAAAGAGTTGTTCGACTACGCGCTCGGGGCGCGGCATGCTGCCGACGTGGGTGGTGAGGATGCGGTTTGTCATGTTGATTTTCTTTCTTGATTTTAAAATTATCTTTGTGAGCGATCAATGTAGCGTTTGAGGCCGACGTAGCCATTCGCGTCAATCGTGTAGCCTGCTTGAGCTGCCTTTTCAATCACTTCAGGAGTCCACGTGATGCGCTTGCGCTCATCGCCGGGGGTCATGAGCAGGAGCACTGCTTCTTGGCTGCCAGTGTTGCGGTAGCTGCGCCACACATGGGCGGGCATGGCGTAGGTATCGTTGCCGTGGGAATTATGAGATGCTATAATTTCTATAGCTGCTTGCGCATTATTCGCATAGACTTCTGGCGTATTTGATATAAAAATCCTCACTTCACCTTGGTGTACAGCAATTACCTGCTTTGGGGCCAATTGATGCAGCGACACGCTGCCGCCCGCAGGAATTTTGAGCCATTCGATTGAGAAGCCATGCGCATTCATGATGGGCGCGAGGTGGTTACGCTCTGCGCTCATGCCGTGGCCGATCACGGGTGCTATGGCAGCGCCGCAGCCGGGCAGCGCAGAGTCGAGCAGGGCGCGAGCTGACCAATCGAGCTCAGAGAATTTCACCACGCGCTGGCGCATTTGCACAGGGCTCCACGTGCGAAGTTGCGAGACCTCGGCTGGTGTCATGGGTTGCAGGCGCTTCATGGAATCATCCCATTTGCCGCCGAGATGCTCATCGATTATTTTGTAGTCTTCTGTGAGATGCACGCCTTGCTCGCGCGCGGCTTCTAGCGTGGCTGCGCCCCAGAGAATGCCGCCAGTGTCATCTTGCCCGAGGCCAGTGAACATAAAGCCTTCTTTGCCATCGGGTGTGCCATGGCTCTCGAAGCCGCGATAAATCCAAGTGGGAATCGAGGCGATATCGCCTTCGTTGAGTTTGTATTCATGGCGCTCAGGATTGAAGCCCCAATGCAGCGAGAAGCTGCCGCGCGTGCAGATGAACACCTCGGCGGTGAAGTGCATATGCGGCGGATTGATCACGCCCGGGCCCATGGCCACGCCACCCACTTGAAAGCCATGCTTCTCGCGCAGGCTCACAGGCTGATTGGGATTTTGCGAAACGCCCGGGCCAATCAGCGCGTAATTCTTCTTCGGGCCGCAGCCGGGGATGCGGTAATCGATGAAGGCATCGGTGCTGTATTTCAAACCGCTGGCGGGGATGAAGCGCGCCAGCAGCTCCTCTGTGGTGAAAGTGGTGGTCATTGCAATACTCATAAATTAATAGCAAACTATTGATATTCGATAACGGCTACTTACCATTTTTTCCTAATAACCAATGCTCCAAAGCATGATTGAGCGCTGAGGGTGCTTCCAGTGGCAAAAAATGCCCGCAGCGTGGAATTTCAATCCATTGCATACGCGGCTGAGCGGCCAGCATCGCGCGTTGCCAAGCCGGTGGGCACAGGCGGTCTTGCGTACCACTGATCGCAAGCAGCTTGCCGCGAAACTGCGCCAGATCATCTAAGCTGTCGGGCCGCTGCGCCGCCCATTCAAATTCTTCAAATGCACTGCGGCGCGGCGTGCCCAACGCCATGTCGAACACGAGCTGCTGATGCTGTCTGCGCTTGGCCTCGTGGTGAAAGTAGGCGGGTTTGACTTGCTTGGCTACCTCGGCTGGGCCGCGATCAAGCCAGAGTTTTCTAAGGCGATCGCTTTTCCTTTTTGAGAGCAAGCTCGCAGGCTGCGCATTGCTCGCAATCAGCGCCAAGCCTTCGATGCGCTCTGGCGCAATGCGCAGCAGCTCCAGCGCCATCAGGCCACCGAGTGAGAAACCCGCCACATGAAACCGCTCAGGCAAGCCAGCGAGTAACTTCGAAAGCCAACGCGAGCGATCTTTCATGCGCGAGTAACTGGCACACACCAAGCACACCTTGCCGCGCAGCGCACGGCGCTGGCGAGTAAAAATTCGTTCATCGCAGAGCGTGCCGGGCAGCATCAGCAAAGTAGGCAGCATGGCACGAACAAGAAAGCAAACAAACAAACATCAACCTTTGACCGCACCCTGCGTGAGGCCCGAGACGATTTGCCGCTGGAAGAGCACCACCAAGATAATCAGCGGAATCGTGATGCTGACAGCGCCTGCCACACCTTGCATCAGCAGCTGCTCGCTCTCCGCAAAAATCGCATTTGAGATCGCTGCAGGCATGGTTTGCCGAGCTGCATCCACGAGCGAGGTGCTGAGCAAAAAGTCGTTGTAGGCCAGCAGGAATGAGAAGAGGCCGGTGGTGATCACGCCGGGCCACATGACCGGGATGATCACTTTGCGAAATGCCTGCAAGCGAGAGCAGCCATCGACTAATGCCGCTTCATCCAGCTCCTGCGGGATGTTCACAAAGAAGCTGCGCAGCATCCAAATCGTGAAGGGCTGATTGATAGCCACCAAAACGAGAATAAGAGAAAAATATTCGTTGCGCACGCCCAGCGAATCGAAGATCACATAAAACGAAGGCAAGAGCGTGGAATGCGGAAGCGAGCGAAATACCAGTGCAATGATGAGCAGCCAAAAGCCTAAGCTGCCGCGATAGCGCGACAGTGCGTAGCCCGCCAAGCAACCCACGGTGAGCGAGATGGTGACCGTGCCGAAGGTAACGATCAGCGTGTTCATGAAGTTGCGCGAAAAACCTTTGTCGATCCACAGCGTGGCGTAGTTGTCGAACGTGATGGGCGCAACCCACTTGAGTGGAATAGAAAACGCATCGACATACTGACGGAGCGAAATAATCGCTGTCCAAATCACGGGGATGCTGGCCATGATAAGCCAAGCACCCAAACCGGCATAGAGCAGGATTTGCAGGGGAACAGGATTTTTTTTCATGCTTTTTCAGCGCAGCGTGGGGTGCGTTTTATCGACCACTGCGCTGCTCCTTCCAGGTTTTGTACAACATTGGGATGATGAGCACGCCAATGCCCAATGTAGTGAGCACAGCCGAGGCGCTGGCTTTGTAGGGATTATTTTCTACCGAGAGGATGTGATACGTGAGGTATTGCACGCTGGTGGTGAATGCACCTTGCGTGAGCACGACCACGGGCTCAAACACGCGATAAGAATCCATCACCTTGATCAAGGCGACGAAGATGACGAGTGGCATCAAGTGCGGCAGCGTAATGTAGATCAGCTTTTGCCAGCGCGTGGCACCATCAATTGTGGCGGCTTCCAGCGAGTCTTGCGGTACAGATTGAAGACCCGCATAAAAAACGATGAAGGCAAAAGGTGTGCTTTGCCACACGCCATACAAAATCACCAAGAGCCGCGCAGACCAAGCTTCCGCCATCCAGTAAATCGACAAGCCAAATTGCGAGAGCACATGCGGCACGAGTCCGCCATCTCGAAACAGCCACTTGATGGCCAATGCGCCGACTATGGGGGTGATGATGAAGGGCAGAAGTGAGACAGTGATGAAAATTGGTTTGAGGCGCTGCGAAGAATGGTGCACACCTAAGGCAATAAAGAATCCTAGGATAAGAATCAAAGGCGTCGTGACTAAGGTGTAAAGCAAAGTAAAGCGCAGTGCACTAACGAATTCTTGCGAGTTTTTGCTCGCAGCTGCATTTGCAGAGTTACCGGAGGCGGCGGTGCTAGAAGCGGAGGCATCGGAGGGTGGCTCTTGCGAAGCGGCAGAGGATTGCCCGCTTGCTCCCGTTAAGCCCAACACGGATTTGAAATACGCTGTGCCAACAAAGCGGCAATTTTGAATCGGTTTGCCATCTGCATCAACCCGCGCGCGCTGTGTGGTGCTCTCGATGCTGCCAAACGGGCCCGACTGCTGTACCGTGACGGTTTCCATATCAAAGGTGCAGTTACGCACCGAGAGATAGAACGTCACAGCCAGCGGCATGGCAAGCAGTGCCAACATGAGCAGCACCGAAGGTGCCACAAAGCGCGCGAAGGTAGATGTTTTCATGACGACTTACATCAATTACTTGATGAAGCCTTGCTCGGTAGCGACGCGCACATAAGCTGCCGCAGCGGTGTCGAGCGCAGCTTTGTTGGACGTGGTGCCAGCCAATGCATCGGCGACCACTTTGCCCAATTCACCTTGTGCGAGACCGGCATACGGCTCGGTAGGCCAAATTGGCGTGCCAGCCTTTGCGTTCGCTGCAACACCTGTGGCAAAACGAGTGGGCTTGTAGGCCGAGCGTACCCAAGTAGCCAAGTCATTGCCTTTCTTGGTGGTCTCTTCGTCCAGTGCTTCCATCAAGACTTGGAACACGGTGTCGCGATCGCCTTTGAGATTTTTTGGCATGACCACGCCGTCCCACCACATGTGGCTCGCTGGCTTGCCACCGGCCGTCATGGCTGGTGCTGCTGCAAATTCGATCTTGCCGATGACTTTGGATACTGCCGGATCATCCATGCGCGAGCCACGCGATGCCCAGAACACGCCCATCGCTGCTTTGCCTTGCTGGAATTGGTTCGTCACATCATCGCTGTTGGAAGCGAGGTAATTGGGCGTCATGTACTGCGTCATGGATTTCATCAAATCCAAGGTGCGCACGCCAATCTCACTATTAAAGTCAGGCTGAGCGCTTCCCGCTTTAAACAGCTTGCCGCCCATGCCAACGTAGAGGTCAACGAACTCTTTGCCACTGTCCCAGCCTTTGGCAAATGTTTGCGCAATGGGGAACTCAATCGATGGCTCTTTTTCTTTGATCACTTTTGCAGCGGCCAGCATCTCGCTGTAGGTTGTTGGCACCTTGATGCCATGCTTGTCAAAAATGTCTTTGCGATAGAACAAATTGAGAGAGTTTTGCATGAAGGCGATCGCCATCACTTGGCCATTGACGCGAACGAGCATGTTCTCTTCAATTTTGTATTTGGCTTTGTATTTCTCAACCAAATCGGTCATCGGCTGCAATTGGCCTTTGCCGTTGAGTGCAGGGAACAAACCGTTAGAGATCACGGCAGCATCGAAAGGTGATGGACCAGCGACTGCGAAAGCCTGCTCGGTTTCAGTGCGGCTGTTCGATGACATCTTGAATGCCACTTTGACGCCACCTTGGTTGCAAGTTTCCATTTCTTTGGCGATGTGCTGCAATGCAGGGAAGGTTGCACCAATGATGTTGATCTCGCCAGCTTTGGCATTGATCAACTTATCGCAGCGCGCTTGTGCAGTCATAGGCAGCGCAACGGCAAGCGCAGCTGCAGCTAGTAGGGAGCGACGGATGGTCAAAGTTTTCATGAGGGTTCTCCAAAAAAGCCGGGAATATCAAGAGCGATCAAAACGCAGCCGGTTCTGCGTCTGACCATCGAACAAATAGCAGCGCTCGGGCGCTGCCACAAAGCCAAGCTGCTCGCCCATGCTGGCGCGAACCTCTTTGCCAAAGCGTGCGGTGATGCGCTGCTCGCCACAATTGAGTGTGATGAGGGTGGCATCGCCCGTGAGCTCAAATGAGAATACGCTGCCGCGCACGTTGGCGTTGTCAGTATTTGCGAGCATCAAGTCTTCGGCGCGCACGCCTAGGACTGCCTTCTCAAGATTGCCTTTGCCCAAGCCTTCGATACGCATGCCATCAGTGATGAATGCGCCATTGTCTAGTCTGCCATTGATCAAATTCATAGAAGGATTGCCAATGAATCCAGCCACGAAAAGATTGGCAGGGTCGTTATAAATCTGCTCGGGTGTGCCGATTTGCTGCACTTCAGCCTTGCTCATCACCACTACGCGATCAGCCAGTGTCATGGCTTCAATCTGATCGTGCGTCACATAAATCGTGGTGGTTTTGAGCTGATGGTGCAGATGCTTGATGTGTGCCCGCATCGAGACGCGCAGCTTGGCATCTAAGTTACTTAGCGGCTCATCCATCAAAAACACCGCAGGCTGGCGCACAATAGCGCGTGCGAGCGCCACGCGCTGGCGCTGCCCGCCTGAAAGCTCCTTTGGGCGGCGATCCATAAAATCCATCAGCTCCACTTTTTCTGCGGCAGCTTTCACGGCAGGAGCGATTTGCGCAGCAGGCGTGCCGCGAATGCGCAGCGGAAAACTGATATTTTCTGCCACCGTCATGTTGGGATACAGGCCATAGCTTTGGAACACCATCGCCACATCGCGGTCTTTCGGCTCTAAATCATTGACCTTGCGATCCCCAATCCAAATCTCGCCTTGCGTGGCATCTTCTAAGCCCGCCACCATGCGCATGGTGGTGGTTTTGCCGCAGCCTGAGGGCCCGAGCAGCACGAGGAATTCACCATCAGCAATATCGAGCGACATTTCCTTTACGCCGACGGAAGTTTTGCCGCCGCCCGTCCAAGACTTGGCAATGTGTTTGAGTTGTACGCGAGCCATCGTCGTTTCCTTCAGTTCTTGTGAGCTACTTTGCTGTCGAAGACTTGCATCCAGACAGCCACATCATCAATCAGCACCCATTCTCGGTGCACTTGCCATTCTTTTCCAATTTTCACGAATTCGGCGTGCGAAATGCCCAGAATATCTAGGGAGTTACGCGCGTCTGCTGCCCCAGTCACATATCGGCCTGCACCAGAATGCTTGCCTTTCAAGCGCCAGCGAAGCGCCACGCGCGGCGCGCGGCCCATGCTGCTGCTCGCGGGCATGAAAGCAATGCTCTCAATTTCATAGCTGCCCGCGCGCATGCTGCGGGCGACAGAGGCATAAAACGCTTGAATGTCTAAGCGCCCATAGTGCGTGGAGTTGACTGGGCCGAGGCTGCAAGCCGCTTCGTCATACAGCGTTTCATCGTTCGCTTGGCCCGTCAGCATCGTACCAATCGACTTCGCATAGCGCTGCGCCATGGGCTCATCGCTCATGGGGTTGCGCCACCAGATAGGTGCGGCGGGTTGGGGCAGCGGCAGCAGCGGTTGGCTGCGCAGGCCAAGCCAGCGCTGGGCCATTTCTTGCGGCGTGCTGCCCACGGCGGCTGCAATCGCGCCTTGATCGCGCACCAACCATTCATGCACGATGCGATTGTCTTTGCACACACAATCTGCCACGGTGCGCACATGGATTTTTTTGCCCGAAGCTTTCCCAAAATTACCATCGCCCAGATGCGTCATGGTGCTAATGATGCGGTGAGACGATAAGAAGCCCGCCTGCGCATCGCCAGCTTCGATCACATCCTCAGCGAGTAAGCGCCGATCTGGAAATTGCGCGAGCGTGGCCTTGGTGCCATCGATCACGCTTTGCACATCGGTGCTTGCGCCGCTGGGTGTGATCACGCCGCAAGGATCGCTGTAGTAATCGCGAATCGTATCGATCTGGCGGCCTTCCCAAATGCGATCCGTGATCACGCGGATGTAGTGATCGAGATTGTTGAATTCCGCCGCAAAGCCGCGCATGCTGCCAGCCTGAGCCATGATCGCAGCGGGTGTTGGGTTGAGCGAGTTCATGGCGTGCTTGCCCGGGTCGATTGGCGAATCACCAAGCTGCAAGGCACGGTGATGTTGCGCGGGCTCAATTGCCCGGTGATTTGCTCTTGCAGTAATTCGGCTGTGGCATCAATCATGGCTTGCGCAGGTTGCTCCACTGTGGTGAGCTGATAAGCGCCCCAAGCCGATTGGGGCACATTATCGAAGCCCACTACGCTCACATCCTCGGGCACGCGCAAATGCAATTCTCCGCGCAGTACATCCATCACAGCAATCGCCATGTGATCGCTGCCCACGAACACCGCATCAGGGCGCTCGCTGGTCTGGCTAAATAGTTGCCGCGCCGCCTGCTGCGCGCCTTCAAAGCTGTAATTGCCCACCGCGCGCGCATGAATGCGCGAACCCAGCTTGGCCAGCTCCTCACGAAAGCCGCGCTCACGATCCACATTCGTGCTGGAGTCTTCTAGGCCCGCGATATAGGCGATGCTCTGATGGCCTGTGGCCACCAAATGCTGCGCCACGGTGCGCGCACCCGCTTCGTTGTCTGAGATCACTGCGCTGGCAGGATGCTGCTCGCTATCGCTTTGGCGCGTCATGCGGTTGAACAACACCACAGGAATGCCTGCATCGGCGCAATCACGCGCCAGCGCGGACGACAGCACGGTAGAGGCCATCACGATGCCATCGACTTGGTACTGAAGAATCTCAGTCAGCACCAAATCAGCCTCGCGTGTATCGCTGATGAATAGCAGCACGTGATAGCCCTGGCTTTGCAAGCGCTGAGAGAGCTTTTCTAAGATCAGCGGGTAAAACTGATTGTCCAGCTGGCTCATCACCACGCCAATGATGCGGCTGCGCTTGGTGATCAAGCTGCGTGCAATCGCATTGGGGCGGTAGCCCAGCTTCTTGGCCGCCGCCATTACGCGTGAACGCGTATCGTCTGAAATGCTCGCGCCCATGGTGTAGCAGCGGCTCACTGCCGACTGAGACACCTGCGCCAGCCGCGCCACATCCAAAGAAGTGACATTGCTTTTCATGACGCTAGGCTTGGACTTGCAAAAAGTTGAACAAAATAAGTTCGCATACGTATGCATCGTAGTCATTTTGAAACCCTCATTAATCAGGAAATACCCTTGTACGCAGCAGGTAAAAACCTAATATCCTTCACTTAGGCTCGTTTTTGCATACTTATTCACTCCCATCTAAATAGCGAAAGTCCCTATGCAACCCAATCTTGGCGCTTATTCTGATATTCCCGCCTTCATTTATGGCATCACCCGCGAGATTTGGGAGGATCGCGGCATGGGCAGCAAGCTAGGTCGCTACTACGCGCCCAATATCAAACTGCGCGCACCCACGGGCTATACCAACAGCAACCAAGGCGTGCTCGCGCAAACCCTGCAAACCTTGTACCAATTTCCAGATCGCCAGCTAGTAGGCGAAGATGTGATCTACAAGCAATTTGCCGACGGCAGCTTTTTATCGTCGCATCGCCTGATTTCGGTGATGACGCACACCGGCAGCGGCCAGCATGGGCAGGCGCAGGGCAAATCGGTGCGCAGCCGCATCATTGCCGATTGCTGGGTGCGCGACCAAGTGGTGATTGAAGAGTGGCTGGCGCGCGATCAGGCAGCTTTTGCGCATTGCATGGGCAACACGGCTCAGGGCATGGCCAGTAGCATGGTGGCGCAAGAAAAGGCGCAAAGCGGCAAAGTGAGCTACTTTCTGCCCGCGCACGATGAGCCCAGCGCCTGCACGCAAGGCATTGATCAAGATGCTGACGTGAAGCTCTACTGCGATGCCATGCACCGCATCTGGCATGAGAAAGACACGCGCGCCATCAAAGACATTTATTTTCATGGCGCTACGCTCAATACACCGGGCGGCCAATCGCGCCACGGGCATACCGACATCGACAATTTCGTCATGGGCTATTTGGCATCATTCCCCGATGCCAAGCTCACGATTCACACAGGCTTTGCCAACCGCGATGCCGAGCAACCCGTGCGCCTCGCGCTGCGCTGGTCACTGAGCGGCACGCAC
>JAYVJQ010000082.1:0-6837 GCA_043769055.1 Allobrachymonas sp. | reverse complement strand
GTCACGCCTATGGTCTTGATACCGAAACGCACATGCCCCAACACGGCGGGCACGCCGCCAGTGCCACCCACATCCCATGACTTGGCGGCAGATGCAGCGATTTGTGGCACGCCTGCGGGGAAGGTGCTGAACTCAGGCGCCAAGCCCACTTCTTTCCACCAGCCTTTTTCGGTGGCCACGTGGAAGGGCATGGCCCAGTACAGCGAGGGCTGATAACTGATTTTGATGGGGGTGAGGGTCTGCGCCATCGCAGTGCCTAAGCTCATGGCGGCAGCTAAGCCAATCAGTGTTTTCTTCAACATACAAGTCTCCTAGTGGTGGGGTTTAATGGGTTTACAGTGGGTTCAATGATCGGCAGTGCCATGCTCTTCGCGCAGGGATTTCCAGATGCGGGTGCGCAAGTGAACGAATGAGGCCAAGTCCATCACGTCTTCAATGCGTGGATGGTTGTCCCAGCCTTCGGCCTCACGGATGCTTTTGACATCCAAAATTTCTTTGATCTTGCCGGGTCTGCTGGTCATAACGACAACGCGATCGGCCAAATACACCGCCTCTTCAACAGCGTGGGTAATGAAGAGAACGGTACGTGGATTTTTGCGAGCCAGCTTGACCAACTCTTCTTGCATCACAACCCGGGTTTGTGCATCGAGCGCACCGAAAGGCTCGTCCATTAGCAATACATCTGGATCTAATGCATAAGCGCGGGCAATCGCAACGCGCTGCTGCATTCCGCCTGAGAGTTGGTGTGGATAGGCTGATTCGTAGCCTTTGAGGTTCATCAGAGCGATGTAGTGCGTGATGATTTCGTGGCGCTTGTCTTTTGCGAGTCCTTTGGCGCGAAGACCGAAATCGATGTTGTCATACACCGATTTCCATGGGAAGAGTGCAAACGCTTGGAATACCACAGCGCGTTCAGGGCCAGGGCTTGTGACGGGTTTATTTGACACCGACACTACGCCTGTACTTGGAAATTCAAGGCCAGCGACCATGCGCATACAAGTTGTCTTGCCGCAGCCTGAGGGTCCCACGATGGCAACAAACTCACGATCCTCTACCTTGAGGTCAAAGCCGTCAATGGTCAGAAAGTCTTTGTTGTCACGTTTGAAGACGCGGGTGACTTGGTTGAATTCAATGGTGCTCATGGTGTCTCAAATATTTTTTTATTGGCGATGACGCAACAGGCGCGACTCAAGCTTACGCAACGCAACATCGATTAAGACGCCGACAAAACCAATGGCGAGCATGCCCGCCATCACAATGTCTGTGGCAATTGCGCTTTGGCCCTTGACGATCAAATAGCCCATGCCGCTGGACGACGCAATCAGCTCTGCACCCACCAAAGACATCCAGCCTAAACCTGCACCAATGCGCAAGCCTGCAATGATGGAAGGCACTGCGGCGGGAAAGAGCACTTCGGTGATGGTGCGAAAGTTTCCGACACCCAGCATGCTGGCAGCTTCTGTGTAACGCACTTCCACACCGCGTGCGCCGCGATAAGCATTGATCAGGCAGGGAGGGAATGCACCCGCGAAAATAATTAAAGTAGGGCCACCAGCGCCCGTACCAAACCAAAGGGCAGCAAAAGGAACCCATGCCACAGGGGCAATGAATCGCAGGCCATCAAATAAGGGCGACACAATATCGTCCAACCAACTAAACCAGCCCATGAGCAAACCCAGCGGCACGCCAATCAAGGCGGCCAAACCGAAACCCCATACAAAACGCTGAAGACTAGAGGCCATATGCTCATGCAAGACATGCCCTGCAAACGGCGTTTGGGTGAGGTCAATGAGCTTGATCAAGACCTCATGGGGCATCGGTAAAAATTGACGCGGGATGAGCTGAGCGAAGGCCGCGAAATACCAAAAAGCAAAAAAGCTGATCAGCCCGATCAACGAAAGAACGGCTTTGTTGTGCATCCAAGGCGAGTGATCGTTCATCATGCAACCCTCTGTCTGCGCCAAGGCATGGCTTTGATCTCAACAAAGCCCAAGATGGCGGTTGTGGTTGCGCCGCAGATGCCTACAAACACCATGGCCACCAAGATCATTGCGGGGTAAATGTCTTGCGCACCCTGGTTCAATATACTTCCCAAGCCATACAGTGCACCAATCAACTCAGCCGCTACGAGCGTGGTCCAGCTGGCTTGAAGCGACAAGCGCAGACCGGTAAAAATCATTGGAAAAGCGCCAGGGATTAGTACACCGAACACTAGTTTGAAGCCACGAATGCCCAGCATTTGCGCTGCTTCGAGCACGGGCGTATCGATGTTGCGCACACCCGTGTAGCTGTTGATCACCGACGGCACAAAAGCAGCCACAAAAATCACCAAAATCTTTGCAGCATCACCCAAGCCCAGCCACACGATGGCCAGTGGAATCCATGCCAGCGGCGGAATAGGGCGTAGCAACAAAAAAGCTGGGTTGATCAAAGCCTCTGCTCTGCGTGAATAGCCCATCAGTAGCCCCAGCGGCACACCTACTGCGACTGCAACTGTAAAGCCCATCAGCACGAGTTTTAAACTGTGCAAGATATGCTGGTGCAAGCGTCCATTGCCATAGCCTTCCGTGGTGATCTGTACCAAAGCATCTTTGACTTCACTCGGGTTAGGAAAGCGGGCGGGAGATATCCATCCGGTGACAGTGGTGAAAATCCACCATGCGGCGAACAAGACGGCAATCGTCAATACGCCAAGCCAAGAGCGGCGTGATATTCCAGCAAGGTGACGCGTGCTTGAATCCATGATGCGGTTAATTGAGATCAGACCGAGGCAATGAAGATGAAAATTTAGAACAAAATGAAATGTAAGCGCTTTCATTTATTGTGTTGTTGAACCTGTTGCAGTGTCAAGTGCTTGGAAGAAAAAATCTGCTTTCCCTAGGGTATTCACTACTCTGATCAGGAATTGATAGGAAAATAAAAAAGCAAGCGTTTGCAAAAAACCTCAAATTAGGCTATCTTTTTAGGATGCGAACCAAGAGTCGAATTGAAGATGTGGCACTGGCTGCAGGCGTGTCCACCGCCACGGTTTCTCGCGCCATCTCGCAGCCCGATCGGGTGAGTGCTAAAACACGCGACAAGGTGCAAGCGATCATCCAGCAATTGCGCTACGTGCCCGATGCTGCGGGCCGGGCCTTGGCCTCGGGACGAACGATGACGGTGGGCTGTGTGATTCCTACACTCGATCTGGCCATCTTTGCGCGCAGTACGCATGCGATGCAATTGAGCTTTGCGAAATCTGGGTATCAGTTGTTGGTGGCAAGCCATAACTACGATTTAGGGGTTGAAGTTGATCTGGTCAAAGCCTTTCAACATCGCGGGGTAGATGCTTTGGTGTTGGTCGGCTCGGAGCACCATGCGCAGATGTGGGCTAGTCTGAAAAACTGGAACAAGCCCGCTTTATTGACTTGGGTGTGCAGTGAACGTTTGCCATCGGTGGGGTTTGACAACCCGGCCATCGCTGGCATGGCAACGCAACATTTGCTAGCGCTGGGGCACCGCAAGATCGGCATGATTTCAGGCCATGTGGCGCAAAACGATCGGGCTGCACAGCGTATGGAAGGTTTTTTGGGAGCCATGCACGCCGCAGGCTTGCCCAGCCAGGATATCGTGTGCCAGCAAGGCCTGAGCATTCAGGGCGGGCGAATGGGTCTGCGCCAATTATTTGCCAATCCAGATCGCCCAACCGCTCTGCTGTGCGGAAATGACTTATTGGCCATTGGTGCATTGCTAGAGGCACAATCGATGGGTCTGCGCGTGCCAGAGGACTTGTCGATTTGCGGCATTGACAACCATGAGCTGGCAGGTGAGATTACGCCAGGTCTGACGACGATCAGTTTGCCTACCCGGGAGTTAGGACATATTGCTGCGGCGCAAGTGTTGCAGCTGCTAGCGGGTGAGCCTGTGCCTCAAAAATCCCTGTTGCCGTTTGAGTTGGTGCAGCGCGGATCGACAGCGCAACTTTCATCATAGCGCCGAGCACAAGACAAGGACTAGCGTAGTCCGTCACACTGTCTGCGACTTAAAAACGCGTCTTCCCCCCTGACTCGTCGTTGCAAATGCTCGTCATGCCTACGGGCATGCCTGTGCTTTGCGCCTAGATTCAGAGGGAAATCCATCGTTCTTAATAAGTCGCATCAAGTGTGCCGGACTACACTAGCGCATTTCGCCCACATACCAATCATGAAAATGCCGCATGCCATCTTCCATCGGACTTTGGTATGGGCCTGATTCGTTGTCGCCGCGAGCAAGCAGGGCTTTGCGGCCTGCGTCCATGCGCAGAGCGATTTCATCATCTTCTTCGCAGGTTTCCATGTAGGCTGCTTGCTGGGCTTCGATGAAGTGTGGCTCAAAGGAGGCGATTTCTTCGGGGTAGAAAAACTCGACTTGGTTGAGCGTTTTCTGAGGGCCAAGGGGGTAGAGCGTGCTCACAGTGAGCACATGCGGATACCACTCCACCATCACCGTGGGATACAGCGTGAGCCAGATCGCGCCGTGCGCGGGCGGCTCGCCATTGCGGTAGCTCAGCACGGCATCGTGCCAGCGCTGGTACACGGCGCTGCCGGGTTTGCCCAATTTGTCCGCCACGCCCACGGTTTGCAAGCTCCACTTCTCGCCATATTGCCACTGCAAATCCTCGCAAGCGACGAATTGGCCGAGACCGGGGTGGAAAGGGCCGACGTGATAGTCCTCTAAATACACCTCGATAAAAGTTTTCCAGTTGTAGGCGCATTCGTGCTGGATGGCGCGGTGAAATTGGTAGCCGGAGAAATCTAAATCTTTAGCTTGAGGCAAGTTGGCCAGTAGGGCTTGCAAATCGGTCGGGGAGGTTTGCGCCGAATCAAACTGCAAACCATTCCATGATTGCAGGGCGTAATTGTTCAGATGCAGGCAAGGATCGTGGGCAAAATGCGGCGCGCCAATCAAAGTGCCGGTGGGCTGCGCGCCCGAGGTGTCATACGTCCAGCGGTGCAGCGGGCAGATGATATTGCGCTGCTCTTGGTGGCCACGCCCATGCAGCATGATGGATTGGCGATGGCGGCAGACATTGGAGATCAATTCAAGGCGTGAGCCCCCTTGTTGATCTGGTGTGCGCATCAACACGCGGCCTTCGCCTTCTTGGGGCAGGGCGTAATAGTCACCCACATTTGGCACAGCTAGGCTGTGGCCCACATACTTGGGCGCATGCGCAAAGATGCGTTGTTGCTCTTCTTGGAAGACGTTTTCTGAAAAATAGGAGTGGACCTGCAAAGGCGCAGCTTGCAAATCAGTGGTGGGGCTAGAGAGGTGGCGCGCGAGGCTCAGGTCGGTCATGTTTGGCAACCCTGCTGGGGGAAGAGAAAGAAGCCACCCAAACGTGGCTAAGACAGCGATTTTAACCTTCGCTAGACGCGAAACCTCACATTGGCAACACGCAGCGGTGCTTGCAGCGCCTAAAATTGCGGTTTTCTTAGATTGCCACATGCCAAAAACAACAGTCAATGCTCTGCCAGACGATAACTTGACCTACGAAGCCGCACTGCGCGAGCTAGAAGGGCTGGTGCAGCGCATGGAATCGGGCCAAATCCCGCTCGATGAATTGCTCGCGGGTTATCAGCGGGGCGCAACGCTGCTCAAAATCTGCCAAGGCAAGCTGGCTGCTGTGGAGCAACAAATCAAGCTGCTGGACGGCAAGGCTGTGCAGGAGTAAGGCATGGCAGTGTTTGATTTTTCAGCCTGGAATCAGGTTCTTTTGGCTCAGGTCGAAGCTGCTTTGGGTCAATGGGTGCCTGAGGCTGCTCCTGCGGGTCTTGGCCAAGCGATGCGCTACGCCGTTTTAGGCGGTGGCAAACGGCTGAGGCCCATGTTGGCCTTGGCTGCTAGTGCAAGCGTACAAGGCCATATGAGCGCTTCATTGCGAGCCGCTTGCGCAACAGAATTGATCCATGCCTACAGTTTGGTGCACGATGACATGCCCTGTATGGACAACGACATCCTGCGCCGAGGCCAGCCCACGGTGCATGTCAAATTTGGCCAAGCGCAGGCACTGCTGGCTGGCGATGCACTGCAAGCCTTGGCCTTTGAATTGCTCACGCCGCAAGATGGCAGCGTGCCCCCTGAGATGCAAGCCAAGCTGTGTGCTCTGCTGGCCCGCGCGGCAGGCGAGGCAGGCATGGCAGGTGGTCAGGCGATTGATTTGGCCAGTGTGGGTCGTGTGCTGACAGAGAATGAACTCAAGCGCATGCATGAGCTGAAAACTGGCGCACTATTGCAAGCCAGCGTGATGATGGGTGCAGCCTGCGGGCAGGCCACAGCAGCGCAGTTACAAGGGCTCAGCACCTATGGCCATGCGATTGGTTTGGCCTTCCAAGTGGTGGACGATATTTTGGATGTGACCGCTGATTCGGCCACTTTAGGCAAAACTGCTGGTAAGGATGCGCAAGCTGGCAAGCCAACCTACGTCAGCATCTTGGGTATGGCGCGCTCCCAAGCGTTTGCTCAGCAGCTATACCAAGAAGCGATTGTGGCACTCGACACCAGCAGCCTTGTCGATACGCAAGCGTTGCGCGCGTTGGCAGACATGGTGGTGCAACGTGTGCATTGAATTTTAGATAAATATGACCGTTTCCCGGCATAACATATGCGTAGAGTGCTATATATTTGATAGTGATTGTGTGACCTAGTGATGAATTTGCTTTCCTCCATCAACAGCCCTGCGGACCTGCGCAGTCTCACCCGCGCTCAACTGCCCGAGCTGGCTACCGAGCTACGCGAGCATGTGCTGCAATCCGTCTCAAAAACCGGCGGGCATTTAAGCTCAAACCTTGGCACGGTGGAGCTGACGATTGCGTTGCACTA
>JAYVJQ010000081.1:0-28345 GCA_043769055.1 Allobrachymonas sp. | reverse complement strand
GTTGCCGCTGGGTTTGGCGGGCGGGGCGGCGTTGGCGGCCAGCGGGGTGTAAGCATCGGCTTGGATGAGCAGTTTTTCTTGCGGGAGATAGACCATGTTGAAGCCGCTGGCGTGGACGTTGTCGGTGATCGCGTGCAGCTCCACCGTGCGGCGACCGTCGGTGAGGATGCGTTTGCTGGTGTAGCCCTCAACTTTTGCAGATTTGCCTGATTGCGTGAGCAGATCGGGGGCAATGCGGTTGGGCGTGGCAAATGCTTTTTGGAAGAAGGGCACGGCTGAATCGCTGGTGAGCAAGGTTGCGCCATCGGCCACGGCAGCGCGCAAGCCACCGGCATGGTCAAAATGGTGATGCGAGCTGATCACAAAACGAATCGGTTTGCCGGGCGCGAGGCGCTTGACCTCAAGGAGCACGGCGGCGGCGCGTGCGTCATACAGCGGACTTTCGACCAAGATCACATGGTCTTGCATTTCAATCGCCACGCTGTTGTGTGAGCCGCCGGCAATGTGCCAGATGCCTTCAGCGGCTTTCTCGCTCACGGCACGCTCTACGGGGGCGCGCACCAGCTCAGGCGTGGCAATTGCGGCAGGGGCGTTGACCTGCACCTCGCTGACCTGCACATCCATTACTGGGTAGCCTTCTTGGCTTTGGCGAATGCGCATGGGAAATTGCGCTGCACCATGCGCACGGTAATCGCTGTAGGTGGTGACCACGCTGCTCTCGCCCATCACGGGGTGTGGAAAGCGCGATTCGACGCGCTCGACCAAACCTTGCTCATTGACAAATGCGGTGGCCACTAGGCGGCTGGGCTCGGTGAAGCTGAGCGCAATGAGCGTTTTGCCGCCTTCGCTGATTTGCTTGGCAGTGGCATTATTTTTGGCGGCGGCTTTGAGCACGCCGTGTGGCGAAGTCCACAAATCATGAATGCGCGAATCGAGCGCGACGGGCGAGGCCACAGGCGCGGGGCCGATCATGTTCCAAGCCACAGTACCTTGCAGCATGACCACGGCACGTTGCTCGCCTTCACCCATGAGCGGCAGCGCGCCGCCGCCTTGTGGCTCGGCGCGGCTGCGGGCGAACTCTTCGCGCATGGCGGCGGTGTTGTAGTCATACAGGCGAGAGAAATTGCTGTAGGTGACCTGCGGCCACTGCGCGCCGGGTTGGTAGGCTTGGCCATACAACGAGCCTGTGCCCGTGGCGGCAAATCGCAACGAGTTGACGGCAGCCGTGCCCATGGCTGAGTTGGCTTTGGTCAGCGCTGCCGCTGCATCCACCGGCGCGCCACCGGGCGAGGCGCAAGCAACCAAGAGAAGTGTGGTGGCGCTGGCAATAAGGGCCAGTGCAGTTTTGCGCGTAACTTTCATGCTTGTCTCCTTTTATTGAAAATCTTGAGACGATTCAATGGCGACTGCAATAGTTCCAAAAGCTCTGGAAAACCCCTAAACCTGAATCACCTTCGCACTCCCAAATGCGCCAATGGCAATTCTCGGGAGGCTTTCACTTCACCGAGCGAGAAGCTGGTGTGCAAATCTTTCACATGCGGCAGGTTGATCAGCGTTTCCATCGCAAAGCGTGAATAGGCTTCTAAATCCGTGGCGAGCACGGTGATCTCGAACGAGCCTTCGCCAGAGATGTGGTGCACGTTCATCACCTCGGGTAGTTTCACCAAAGCCTCGCGCAGTTCACGGGTGACTGCGCCAGTGTTCACGTCAGCATACAGGCGCACAAAGGCGATCACGCCGAGGCCGATTTTGTGGCGATTGAGGCTGGCGTGATAGCCGCTGATGTAACCCTCTTGCTCCAAGCGCTTGACGCGCCGCCAGCAAGGCGCAGGGGAGAGGCCGATGCGCTCGGAGAGATCGGCATTGGTCAAGCGGCCATCGCGCTGTAGCTCGTGCAGGATGCGAATGTCATAGCGGTCGAGGCCGGAGAGCACTTCATCCACTTCAGCAGTGCTCGGCGTGGGCACGGCGGTTTTGAGTTGCAGGGGTTTCTTTTGCGGAACTGGGGCAGGGGCGGGTTTGCGTTTCGTGGCCATGACGTAGTGAGAATGATTGTTGCTCTAATCACATGATTAGAGCGATAAAAAGCAAGAATGAAGCTGCTATTTGAAACGCTGCCTGCATTACAGTCAAGTGATGAGAAAAATTATCCAGTCGTTAGAAGAATCCAAAATCCGAGAAGTTGCTAATGCTGGCATGGGCCGTGCAGGCGTGCTGCCGTTTTGGTTTGGCGAGAGCGATGAAGTCACGCCAGCGTTTATTCGCGAGGCGGCGATTGCTTCGCTGCAAGCGGGTGAGACTTTTTATTCGCACAACCTCGGGCTGCCCGCTTTGCGGCAGGCAGTGGCCTCCTATGCGGGCGGCTTGCATGGCGAGATTGCGGCCGAGCGCGTGGCGATTACGGCGGGCGGCGTGAATGCGCTGATGATCGCTTGCCAGACCTTGATTGATGCAGACGATGAAGTAGTGGCAGTAACTCCTGTGTGGCCGAATTTGACTGCACAGCCCGCCATCATGGGAGCGCGCCTGCGCTGCGTGAGCCTCGCGCCCGATGCGCAAGGCGCTTGGCAGCTGGATGTGCAGCGCTTGCTGGATGCGATCACGCCTGCGACGAAGCTACTCGTGATCAATGCGCCCAACAACCCCACGGGCTGGACGCTCAAGCGCGAAGAGCAAGAAGCCATCCTTGCGCATTGCCGAAAAACCGGCACTTGGATTTTGGCCGATGAAGTGTATGAGCGCCTTTACTTCGTTGGTGATACCGCCAACGGCTGCGCGCCGAGTTTCTTAGACATCACTACACCCCAAGACCGATTGATTACCGTGGGCTCGATGAGCAAGAGCTTTCTCATGACAGGCTGGCGCGTGGGCTGGATGATCTTGCCCGAAAGCGTGAGCCAGCAAGTGGGCAAGCTGATTGAATTCAACACCTCGTGCAGCCCCGTGTTCATTCAGCAAGCGGCGGCGATTGCTTTGCAGCGCACGCAAGAAGTGACACCGCAAATCGTGGCGCATTTAAAAACTTGCCGCGACACGCTTGTGCCGCTGCTGCAAGCGCTGCCCGGTGTGCGTGTGAGCAGTGCGCCGGGCGGTATGTATGCCTTCTTTCAAATGGCAGGGCATGATGATGCCCTGCACACTGCCAAACGCTTAGTGATCGAAGCTGGCTTAGGTCTTGCACCGGGCAATGCTTTTGCACCCGAGGCTGAGGGCTGGCTGCGCTGGTGTTTTGCTTCCAAAGATATCGCTCGACTGGAAGAAGGCGTGCGCAGGCTGCAAGCATGGCTGCAACGTGCATAATTCATTACTCCTAATTTAATAGCACTCTTCGTAGTATTTATGCCGGCTACTGAGCAAAAAGATCTTAAAAAAGCCTTCTGGGATGGTGTGCGCGAGACGCTGATCATCGTGCCTTCATATCTGCCCTTTGCCGTGGTGTGTGGTGTGGCGGCAGTCAATGCAGGCTTGGATTTCGGGGCTGCATTGGCGCTTCCTGGTCTCGTGTATGGCGGATCGTCGCAAGCGGTGCTGGCGCAGTTGCTGCAAGGCGCAGCCTCGTTATGGGTGGCTATTTTGTCGGGCCTCGTGGTGAACCTGCGCATGGCTATTTACGGCGCGGCGATGGCGCAGCATGTGCGCCATTTGAGTGTGCCTAAGCGCATGCTGGCGGCAGCATTTTTGGTGGATAACGCGTTTGCCTTTATTCAGCAGCGCAAAGAGAAATTTCCGGCTGTAGGTGACGATGCACTGCTGTCGTATTACGCGGGCATCACCGTGGTGCTCTGGCCTGCTTGGATTGCGTTTTGCGCGCTAGGGGCATTTGCGGGCAACATCATTCCCAGCAGTTGGCAGCTTGATTTTGCGATTCCGCTGGCATTCATTGCCACGCTCTCGCAAGCCATTCGCAGTTGGCCGCTGGCAGCGGCTGCCATAGCGGGCGCAGTAGCCAGCGTGGCGCTGTTTGCCTTGCCACTGAAGCTGGGCATGATCGCCGCTTGTTTGCTTGGATTGTTGGCGGGCTTAATTGCCGAGCGTTTGTTGCCACCATCTCAGGAGGCAGCATGAGCGCATTCGAGAGCTGGCTCATTGTGCTGGGCTTGGGTATCGGCACATTTGTGATTCGCTATTCCTTCATGGGCCTTTTTGCCAACCGCGACATGCCCACTTGGCTCGCGCATGGCTTACAACTCATCGTGCCGGCCATCTTTGCGGCAATTGTGGCCACGGGTTTGTTTATCTCAGCCGGGCAATTTGATGGCTTGGCGCTGTGGCCGCGCTATGCGGCGGCGGCGGTGGCGTTTGCAGTGGCTTTGAAAACACAAGGCAATATTTTGGCAACGGTGGGCGTGGGCATGCTGGCTTTGCATGCGTTCACTGCGCTACGAGACTGGCTATAGAGAGAACAGCCGGACGCAGAAGGCGCAAAAGTTACGCAGAAGACGCAGAAAAGACAAAACTGCATTTTTCTTTTTTTGGTATTTTTCTGCGTAACTTTTACGCCTTCTGCGACCGGTTGCTTGAATGAATTTTTCAAAAATGCTTATGCAGCAGTGCCTCGCGCGTACTCGCATGACTGAGCTGCTCGATCCACCAAGCCAACGCTTTGCCCATTTGACCCTTAGCCGGAATATGCCAAGCATAGTGAGCGGTAGGCGTGCGCACGATGCGCTCGGTGGATTTGACGACTAGATGGCCGGCTTCAATGTGCGGATGAGCGATGCAGTGCGGCAGAAAACCGCAGCCTAAGCCCCGCAATTGGGCGGCGAGTTTATCGGGCATGGTGCTGACTGTGAGCACATCTTGACCGGGCAAGATACCTACGGTGACCGATTGCTTGCGGCGCGTGGAATCGGCCACGGCCACGATGCGGTGCTGCTGAATCATCGCATCAGACAATGGATCAGGCGCAGCGGCCAGCGGATGATGCGGCGCGACGGCGAATACAAATGGCACATCGCCTAAGAGTTTGGCCTGCACGCCAGGTTGCGCCATACCCTCGATCACACCACCAATACCTAAATCGGCCTCACCATCCAGCAGGGCATGCCATGTGCCAGAAAGCGTCTCGCCTTGGATGCGCAATCGGGTAGGCGGGGGCTTACCATCTGCGCCGCTGGCGAAGAACTTCTCTGCGAGTTCAAACATCGTGAGCTTAGAGATCAAGCTGTCTACTGCAATCGTGAGCTGTGGCTCCCAGCCCGTGGCTACGCGCTGCACGCGCCGCGCCACCGCGTCTAGCTCTTGCAACACCTGCTCGCCGCCGCGCAGCAGCTCTTGGCCCGCAGGCGTGATGCGCGCTTGGCGCGCGCTGCGGTCAAACAGCAGTACATCCAGCGCATCTTCAATCTGCCGCACGCGATAGGTGACAGCGCTGGGCACAAGGCCCATTTCTCGCGCCGCAGCCGCCATGCTGCCTTGTGTGGCGACACTGCGAATCAAGGCCAAGGCCTCGGGGGTGATTAAGTCTCTAACGTTCTGCATTTTTGAATGATGACATCAAAATCGTTCGATTGCAAATGCTGTTGCAAAGCCTAAAGTTCAGGCAACGAAAACCGAACTTCCGTAACGCAGAATACACAGAAATGACACAGAAGCCACAGAAGAATTCAAAGGCATTTTTTTGTGTTTTCTGCGTTACGGAAGTTTGAATTTGAATTTGAATTTGAAAGACATCATCATGATCACACTTCGCAAATCCCAAGACCGTGGCTATGCTGACCATGGCTGGCTCAAGAGCTATCACTCGTTTTCTTTCGCGGGCTATCACGATGAAGCACAGATGGGTTGGGGCAACTTGCGGGTGATCAATGAAGACCGCATCGCGCCCGGCACAGGCTTTGGCACACATGGTCATCGCGATATGGAGATCATCAGCTATGTGCTCTCGGGCAATTTGGCGCACAAAGACAGCATGGGCAATGTCAAAGGCATTCCGCCCGGTGATGTTCAGCGCATGAGTGCAGGCAAGGGCGTGATGCACAGTGAGTTCAATCACGCGCAAGGCCAAGAGACGCATTTTTTACAAATCTGGATTGAGCCGAATGTGCGCGGTATCTCGCCCGGCTACGAGCAGACCAGCGTGAGTGCTTCGGACAAACAAGGCGTACTCAAATTAGTTGCTGCGCCAGCAAGCGAGGGCGCAAGCGTTGCTCTGCATGCCGATGCGCGCATCTACGCAGGCTTGCTCACGGGCAGCGAGAGCGCCACGCTCGCACTCGATCCTGCGCGAAAAGCCTATGTGCATCTCGTGCGCGGCAGCTTGTCAGTTAACGGCCAAGAGTTGAAAGCTGGCGATGCCGTAAAAATTCAAGCTGAATCCAGCCTCAGTTTGAATGTAGCGAATGATGCAGAAGTGTTAGTGTTTGATCTCGCCGCTTAAAGGACAGTCATCATGTGCGGCGCTGAATTGGTTTCAAGCGGGGCGTGGCGCGATGCATGAAGAAACGCCCGCACAAAGCGGCAAAACAGAGCAAGGTTTGCAAATTTTCGTGAACCTCAGCCGCGTCAATAAGCAGGCTGACCCCGTAGGCTTGCGAGTGGCGCATGAAGACATGCCGACAGTCAATTTTGAGGGTGGTAGTTTGCGCGTTGTGACGGGTGAATTTGATGATCAAAGCTCCTCCATCACGCAAGATGCGCGCTGGCTCACGCGCGTGAACATGTTGGATGTCAGCCTGCAAGCGGGTGCGAGCGTGAACATTCCCGTGAAATCGGGTAACAACGCCTTTTTTGTCATTCGTTCAGGTGCTTTTAAGTCTCTGGCCGGCATAGATACTGCGCAGAACGCTATCATTTTTGAAGCGTCTCCCACGCTTGGTATGAGCATGGCTTGCCTACAAGCCGGTCGTCAAGCGTTGCGCGGTGTGTTCTTCAGCGGCACGCCGATCAACGAACCCATGGTTTCCGGTGGCCCGTTCATGGGCAATACGCAAGAAGACATTGTGGCTTACAAGCGCGCCTTCGCACGCGGTGAGATGGGCCATCTCGCCGCCTCGTTTTAAATTTCTTTCAACGCCAAATAAAGGAGAAATCTCATGGCAAAAGTAGCAGTCGTTTATCACTCAGGTTATGGTCACACCCAGCGTGTGGCTGAATTCGTGGCCAAAGGCGCAGGAGCAGAACTGGTAGCCATTGATGCAGAAGGCAATCTCACCGAAGCGCAATGGGCCACGCTGGACGCAGCAGATGCTATTCTGATGGGCAGCCCCACCTACATGGGCATGGCCAGCTGGCAGTTCAAAAAATTCGCCGATGCCACCAGCAAAAAATGGTTCACCGGCGCATGGAAAGACAAGGTGGCCGGTGGCTTTACCTGCTCGGCAAGCCCCAGCGGCGACAAGCTCTCGACTTTGCAATACTTCATCACTCTCTCGATGCAGCAAGGCATGATCTGGGTAGGTCAGCCCGCCATGAACGATGGCAATATCAACCGCATCGGTTCCAACAGCGGCGTGATGGCCCAGTGCGGCCCGCAAGACCCGGCAGACAAAATCCCTCAAGGTGATTTAGACACGGCGCTGGCTTACGGCAAACGCGTGAACGAAGTGGCCAGCAAACTTCGTGATTGATTGACGAATAGTCGCTGAGCAATAGCCTTTCGCGGCCACAGACCTCCCAAATTCATGGGAGGTCTGTGGCCGTTTTATTGTGTAAGATGGTTTTCTATGCAAGTCCTCTCACTTTTGCCCTGGCCAGACTGGTTGGCTTTGGCGTGGTTTTTCGCAGCGTGGACAGGCTATTCATGGTTTACCAAGACTCAAGGTGAGAAGCGCAGCTCCTTGATTGCCACCACCAACCGCTACCGAGGATATTGGATGGTGGAGGCTACCTACCGCGACCCGCGCGTCTTGGATGGCATCATCACGCAAAACCTCTCGTCTACACCAGCCTTCTTTTGCTCCACGACCATCATCGTGATTGGTGGCTTGTTTGCTCTTCTGGGTAGTACGGATAAAGCCGCCGAGCTGGTGCGTGATATTCCGTTTGCACAGCGCACCAGTGTGCTCATTTTTGATTTGAAAGTACTGATCTTGATTGGTATTTTTGTGTTTTCGTTTTTCCGCTTTTCTTGGAGCATGCGGCAATACACCTTTGTGGCGCTTTTGATTGGTTCCTTGCCAGATCCGAAAGAGTTCACCTCTGGCAAATATGATCGTGAACAGTTTTCTCAGCGTGCCAGCCGCATGGTAGGCAGCGCAGCAGAAACTTTCAACGATGGCTTGCGGGGCTACTATTTTGCGTTTGCAGTGATTGCGTGGTTTTTCTCGCCCCTTGTATTTGTATTTGCCACTGCGTTTGTATTGGTCGTTCTGTATAGCCGCGAATATCGCTCCGATGTGCTGGAGGTCTTGCGTTGAATTCGTTGTGGCTTCGGGTGCTGCTCAGTTTGATGTGTGGGCTGTTTGTGGGGTATGCAGCGGCGGCTCCACACATCAACTGGGGCGACATGCTGCTGCTGCCAGCACATGACCACAAAAATACCGGCGTTACTGTAGATTTGCGCCCTCGTTGGGAGAGCACGATTGTGGGAGGCGTGCAGCTGCCCAATCGCATCGCCTATGAGCCGGATCAAGTCTGGCAATGGCCGGGGGAGCGCTTTTCTACGAACGCGCTGCACAGCGCAGTGCGCTTGCACAAGGGTGATCGCATGGTCACGCGCATGACTATATTTTCTGAGAAGATTGGCATGGATTTCACGCTGAGTGTGCGGCAACCTCGCCTGGATTCAGTGCATGTGTCTTACCGTTACGATAACGGGCCTTGGACCACGGTATCGTCTGGCGATACGATCGCGATGGACAATTGGGCGCAGCCCGATCGGCAGCCCAGCTTCAATCTGCCCATGTTGGCAGGTCAGATGGATATGGTGGTACAAATTTCGCATCGCGGTATTTTGGAAATGCCGGTCGTGTTACAAAACACGCGTGCATTCTTGCATGATCGCACCACCAGCATTTGGGTGGCTGGCATGATGGTAGGCGTGAGTTTGGTGATGGCGCTGATGGGACTGATGATGGCCTTGAATTATCAGCGCATCAGCTTTCTCAGTGTCACCGTGATGAGCACGATGATGGCCTTGGTACTGATCTTTGGCAGCGGCTTGGGTGGTATGTTTTTTGGCACCCACAGTGCAACATTCAATGACGAGATTAAGTTCTACGTCAACACCAATTGGACCACCATGCTTCCTTTGGTGGCCGCATTGGCCTTGGGGCTGCGGCATGCGCATCGGATGTTCTGGGGGGCTGCAATCGTGGTGGCAGTGTTGGGGTGGGTCATGACCTTGGTCTGGATGGACTATGCGTTTCGCGATACAGCCCCCGTGGGTGTGCCGATATTGCTTGGCATCGTCCTGTTGCTGACACTGACGATGATGGCTTGGGCTTGGTACCGCGATGTGTGCCGCAATTGGGTGCTCATGGTGGGCTTAACACTTCAAATCATGACGCCGGTGCTGCCCTTCCTCTCCTATCTGGGTTTGATCCAGACCGATGATGCCGGCCAAAGTGCGGCGCTTTTGAGTTTATTGGCGGGCATCTGTTTTTTACGCGGATTGTTTTTGCAGCACCGCATGGGCCGTCAAGTCATGGCTCGTGCCAATATGTCGCCTATGCGCGATGTGCTCACCGGTTTGCTCAATCGAGCTGGCATGCAGGCGCAGTTGTACAAAGTTAAAGGTCGAATTAAAAGCGAATTGTCTAGCGCGATCTTCATCTATGTGGAGTTGCTGAGCGAGCAAGATGCGATGGAAATGCATGGCGAAGAAGGCTTTGAGATGGGCTTGGTGCAGGTAGCTGCTAGTTTGTCATCTACCGTCTCTGGCGTGGACGGATTGGCGCGCGTATCGCGCAATGCGTTTGTGATTACCGTCATGATGCCGCCTGATCATGCGGTGGCCACACGGGTGGCGCAAAAAATCCTCTCGCGATTGATGGCATTGTCTTCTCACGGCGCGCCCCTCGCAGCCAGCGCTCGCCTGAGTTTGTCTTGGTTGCCTTTGTACGGTTTTCGATTGGATCGCCTTGAGCAGCGCAGCATTCGCACGCTTCGTGCGCTGCCAGAAAATAAACGTATTGGCTGGGTTGGTGGCCCGGCCAGCCATGCTGAGGCCAATCAATTGCTCAGCGATATGCGCAATGGCCAAGACATGCCTCGACCATCGGCTGTTGAAGACGGCGACAACGGCGACTATTTGTTGGTATCGCCTAAACTTGATGTATCGTCAAATATCTACGAGCGCATTCACCGCATAGAGCGCGAAATGCTGCAAGGCGTAGATACGAATTTTCTGGTGGCTGAGGCTGAACGCATGAGTCGCGCTATCAACGAAGCCAATTCAGCTGTGAACAGCACACAATCGCCTCCTGTCGATGAACAACCGACACAGTTGCTATTTCCCTCGCCGGTCAAGCCAGCTTGAAGCTGTGTGAATCGATGGGCGCTGTGCGACCTGCGAGGCCATCGGCCAACAATCGTGCGCTGCCGCATGAGAGTGCCCAGCCGCTGGAGCCATGCCCTAAATTGAGCCAGAGGCCTTTGTGAGGCGCTGCGCCAATCACAGGCGGGCGGTTGGCCAGCATGGGCCGCGCACCTTGCCATTGCTGCACACCTTGGCTCATCACGGCTGCACCGGGAAACCAATCGTGAAGCACTTTGTAGAGCGTCGCCATGGCTGTAGGATTTAGATGCCCAGCACTACCGCCCACTTGCGCACTGCCTGCCACGCGCACGCGTTGGCCCAGGCGCGTGATGCTCACCTTGTAGCGCTCATCCATCAGGCCTGAGCGCGGCGCGTTCAGCGGCTCTTTGATATGCGCACTCACAGAGTAGCCATACACCGAGGCAAGAGGCAGCTTGATGCCCAGCGGCTGCAGCAGCGAATGCGATTGAGCGCCGGTACACAGCACGACCGCATCAACGCTTGAAGTCTGTGCTGGCGCTGTATCAGCTTGAGGCAAGCGATTCAAACCTGATAGCAGAGAATCGTTTGCTGTAGATGCTATAAAAAGCGTAGCATTCGATACAGATTCCTTGTCGGCGAGTTGCACTTTTTGCACAGAAGTATTGAATTCAAACTGCACACCCATGCGCCGGCATTCATCTTTGAGCAAGAGCGCAAATTGGCGGCAATTGGCCACTTCATCATCAGGCAGATGAATACTGCCAGCAAAATGCGTGTCGGTATTGATCGCGGGTTCAATCTCGCGCGTGGACGCTTCATCGAGCTGGGTAAACGGCACACCCAGCTGCCGCAGCAGTGCCAAGCTGCCCTGCACCTGCGCCAATTCTTTTTCAGTGCGAAGCGCGACCAAGTAGCCGCGCGCGTGATCCATCTCCAAGCTGTGGCGCTCGATGATGCCGTGCAACTGGCTGCGGCTGTAAAACGCCAACTGCTGCAAAGCGCTGCGGTGGCTTTGGTAGGTTTTGAAATTGCATGCACGCCAAAAATGCCAAAGCCATGCCATCTCTTGCATTGACAGCGGAAAATTGATGCGAAACGCGCTGTGCGAGCCCATCATTTGCTTGAGCACTTTCCAGGGCATGCCCGGTGCAGCCCAAGGCGTCACGTAACCGGGCGCGAGCACGCCGGCATTGGCAAAGCTGGCCTCTTCGGCGGCTGCGCCGCGCTGCTCATACACCGTCACTTCGTGGCCATCGCGCGCCAACTCGTAGGCTGTGGTGATGCCCACAATCCCTGCGCCTACAACTGCAATTTTCATGTTCAAAGGTAATTATTGATCAAAATCAGCATTCAGCCGGCATAGGATATGCGTAGTTTGCTATCAAAATAATAGTAATTTATTCGTCCATGGATTGTAACGCGCTCTCGACCTTCTCGGCGATGCGCAGCACTGCATGATCTTGCAGTGCGCCATGCCAGAGCATCAAGCCTGTGGGCAGCAGACCCGGGCTTTGGTTGGGCAGGCTGATCGCGCAGCCATCGAGCAAATTCACCACACTGGTATTGCGCAACATCAGCGCATTGACACGAAAAAATTCTGCATCGCGCGCCGCGTCTTGCGCGGCATCCTTCCCGTCTCCGGGCGCAACATCGGCAATCGGCGCAGCCACCAAGGGCACGGTAGGGCAGAGCACGGCATCAAAGCCTGCAATGGCTGATTGCACAGAGCTGATCCAGGTGTGTCGCGCAAGTTGGAGGCGTACATAATCCGCAGCGCTCATGCCATCAGCCAGCGCGATGCGCGCAGCTGCTCGCGGGTCAAACTCTGCCTTACGCTGCGGCCACAAGCCCGCCGGGATAAGCCAAGATTGCAGTTCAGGCGCAGAAAATCCGCCTCGCGCTTGAATGCTGCCCAATTCGCCGATTTCTTTCAGCGTGATCTCGGTGATTCTCGCGCCAGCATCGCGCAGCGCCTTCAAGCTGCGTTCAAAACTCGCGGCAACGTGTGGGTCCAGCGCATCTAGCATCACGGTTGTTGCAATGGCGAAGTGGCAATCTTTCAAATCTTTGGTAGGTCGTACGACGGCTTGCCCGCTCAAAATCTCATGCACCAGCGCCGCATCGCGCACACTGCGCGTGAGCGCGCCAATGCTGTCCAGCGTGTGCGACAGTGGCACGGCTCCAGTGATCGGCACAGTGCGTGCGGTGGGTTTGAAGCCCACCAAACCGCACAGCGCCGCCGGAATACGAATCGAGCCGCCCGTATCCGAGCCCAAACCGATAAAAGCTGCACCGCTTGCGACAGATACGGCTGCGCCGCTCGATGAGCCGCCTGGAATGCGTGGCGTGGCCGGGTCAACCGCCAAAGCCAAGGGGTTCACCGGCGTACCAAAGTGTGGGTTCACGCCCATGCCCGAGAAGGCAAACTCCACCATATGCGTGCGCCCCAGCACCACGCCGCCAGCGGCTTTGAGGCGGGCTACAACGGGTGCATCCTGCGTTGCAGGCGGGTTGCTGGCCATCACAGTCGAGCCCGAAGCACTAACTTCGCCTGCCACATCAAACAAATCTTTGACCGAGATCGCCAAACCCGCCAGCGGCAAGGCCGCATGGCTGGCGCGAGCTTGGGCTAAGGCTTGCGGGTTCAGATTGCGAAAAGTATGCGAACAAGCCGCAGATTGTGCTGTTTCCAGACTGCGCTGCATTTGTTGCCCTGCGCTCGTGCGCCCCGCGCGAATCTCAGAGGCCGTGCTGTGGAGGTCAAGCAATGTGTTCATAGAATGCTATAATCATGGGCTTCGGTGAAAAAGACTCAGGAAAAAAACTTGGGTTTGTGTTAACGAAGAATTCGCAAATCGGCACAACCCAAGGTGGCGCATTTAAAGAGTGGAAATCATCTCTTTAATTGCACTACGCGCCGAATTTTAGACCCAACCTTAGGAATATCATCATGGCAATTTCCATGCGCGAGATGCTGGACGCAGGCGTCCATTTCGGCCACCAGACCCGTTTCTGGAATCCCAAGATGGCCCCGTTCATCTTCGGCCATCGCAACAAAATCCACATCATCAACCTCGAAAAATCGCTCCCGATGTACGAGGAAGCGATGAAATTCGCTCGCCAACTCTCCTCCAATCGCGGCACGATCATGATCGTGGGCACCAAGCGCACCTCGCGTGACATCGTGGCCGAAGAAGCTGCTCGCGCTGGCGTGCCTTTCGTCAATCAGCGTTGGCTCGGCGGCATGCTGACCAACTTCAAAACCGTCAAAGGCAGCTTGAAGCGTTTGAAAGACATGAAGGCTCAGCTCGAAGGCGGCTTGGACGCGATGAGCAAAAAAGAGCAGCTCACTTTCTCCCGCGAGATGGAAAAACTGGAAAAAGACATTGGCGGTATCGCCGATATGGCCAGCCTGCCAGACGCAATCTTTTTGATCGATGTGGGTTACCACAAAATTGCTGTGCAAGAAGCGCGCAAGCTGGGCATTCCAATCATCGGCGTGGTGGATTCCAACCACTCGCCAGAGGGCATTGACTACGTGATCCCAGGTAACGACGACTCCGCAAAAGCAGTGTTGCTCTATGCTCGCGGCATTGCCGACGCGATCCTTGAAGGCCGCGCCAATGCAGTTGAACAAGTGGTCAAAGCCGTTGCCGGCGGCGACGACGAATTCGTTGAAGTCGAAGAAGGCGCTGCTGCTTAAAGCTTAGCTTTCCCCTCGCATGAAGGGGCACGATGTTGCCCCTTTTTGTTAGTCTCAGTTTTCAAAAGATCCAAATACGAACATCCGGACGCAGAAGACGCAAAGGTTACGCAAAAGACGCAAAAGAGAAACCAAAATTCAGTTTAGATTGGTTTTAAATATTGATTTGTCATTATTTTCGGTTTTTGTTTTTGTCTTTTTTGCGATTTCTGTGTAACTTTTGCGCCTTCTGCGTCCGGTTTTGGTTTTAACTCTCAAGATTGAAGGAATACAAATGTCAATTACAGCAAGCATGGTCGCCGAACTGCGCGGCAAGACTGATGCTCCTATGATGGAGTGTAAAAAAGCCCTCACTGAAGCCGCTGGCGATATGGCCAAAGCTGAAGAAATTTTGCGCGTCAAGCTCGGCAACAAAGCCGGCAAAGCCGCCAGCCGCATCACCGCCGAAGGCGTTGTGACGGCATTTGTCGATGGCAACACTGCCGGCATGATCGAGATCAACTGCGAAACCGATTTCGTCACCAAAAACGACAGCTTCCTCGGTCTGTGCAATGCCGCTGCCAAAGCCGTGGCCACCGCCAACCCAGCCGATGTGGCAGCACTCAGCGCCACCGCATTCAGCATGGATGGCTTTGGCCCGACGCTGGAAGACGTGCGCAAAGGCCTGATCGGCAAGATCGGCGAGAACATGAGCTTTCGCCGCTTCAAGCGCTTCTCGGGTTCGCCCGTGACCACTTATCTGCACGGCACGCGCATTGGCGTGGCTGTGGAGTTTGATGGCAATGAAGCCGCTGCGCGTGATGTTGCGATGCATATTGCCGCGATGAAGCCCGTGTCTTTATCGAGCGCCGATGTGCCTGCCGATTTGATCGAAAAAGAGCGCGCTGTGGCCGCTGGCAAAGCAGAAGAAGATCGCAAAGCAGCTGAGGCTGCTGGCAAGCCAGCGCAAAGCGCAGAAATCGTGGCCAAGCGCATTGAAGGCTCCGTGCAGAAATACCTCAAAGAAGTCAGCTTGCTCGATCAAGTGTTCGTTAAAGCCGCAGACGGCAAGCAAACCGTGGCCGCTTATCTCAAGAGCGCCAACACCACGCTCAAGAGCTTCACGCTCTACGTCGTGGGCGAAGGCATTGAGAAGAAGGTCGATGACTTTGCCGCAGAAGTGGCCGCGCAAGTGGCTGCGGCCAAAGGCACTGCGTAAGCTCGGTTGGTATTCATCAAAAAGCGGCTTTCTAGCCGCTTTTTTGTTGCCCAAACTTCGCCAAAACGGTCAAAAGGTATCAACTTCTGCTACCTTATCGCTCACGGCGCTGCACTTTGCGTGCAGCTCTGGCTTCGTTCTCAACGCGGGTGATACTCCGCACCATGTTCAACAACCGAGAGGTATTTATGGCTAACCCGATCATTCAACGCGACACCAAAGCATGGCAACTTCAAGTCTGGATTTCTTTTGGCATTGCAGTGTTTCTCTGCGGCACAGGCTTGGCCTATCTACCCGGCCAAGATTTGGATCGCGCGTTCATGGTCATGGGCTATATTTTCTGTTTGTCCACCGCTTTCTTTTTGGCGAAATTCATTCGTGACAACCAATACAAGCAAGCAGACACGCCCATGTGGAAAATGGTGGTATGGATGGCCTTCTTCGTGGCCATGTCGCTCACGGGCTGGGGCTTGTGGCGCATGAATGTGAACGATACCTACAAAGCCTTCCTCTTGGTGAGTTGGTTGTATTTGATTACCACCACCTTCACGCTGGCTAAAACTTTGCGCGATAAGCATGAAGCCGATATGGCTGAGATGCGCTTGCGTGCCCGCGCAGAAGCGCGAGGCGAGATGGAAACGCAATAACGCATTGCGATAGTGATCGGCAGGCGATTTTGCCTGCCGAGTTTTCAGAGTATGTTTTTTACTTGCAAGGAGCAGGTCATGCAGAGCTTTTTCTTAAAAAAATCAATTGCTACGCTTTCAATAGCACTTAGCGCAGTATTCTTGTTGGCTACTAGCGGATTTGTCTCAAAATCCTATGCCCAGAGCGAAGCTTCTGTCGTGCTGAGTATGTTGCCGGTGGCCTCAGTGGTCATCACGGGTATGGGCGCGAGCACGGCTGCAGGCGCATCCATAGCAGCGCCCGTGATCTTGTCGGCGGCAGGCGCTGTGTTTGTCGTCAAAGTGGTGGAAGTCACCGCACGCGGCACAGTGTATGTGCTGGCGCGAGCCTCTGACGGCGCGCAAGTGAGCGTAGAGATTGCTGGCAAAAGCGTCAAAGCCAGCGCAATTGGCGTGGGCACAGCCGTGGCAGTCAGCGTGATTGGTACGGGCATGGTGCTCTCCGCTTTGGGCGAGGCGATTGCATTCATCCCCAACGAGCTGGGCAAAGCGCTGCTGCACAACGAACGCATCACGTACTAAGAGGATGTCATCATGAAGCTGATTCGTATCCTCCTCGTTGCGCTGCTGGCCTGTGCTGCGATGCAAGCAAACGCAGGCCGAAGTTGCGATGCACCTAAGCCACCTGCGCCGCAAACCATTGTGCAAGGTATGAATCTTGCAGAAAAAACGTGGCGCGCGTTGGAGGCCGAGCATGCCAAGAGCGGCGCTAAAGTGGTGGTGCTCGCGCGAGCAGGGCAAGATTTGAGCAAGTATGGGCTGCGCTATTCGCACCTTGGCTTTGCTTATAAAGCGCACGATGGCCGCTGGCTGGTAGCGCACAAGCTCAACACCTGCGGCACGGCCGTGGCCGAGTTGTACCGTCAAGGCTTGGGTGAATTCTTTCTCGATGATTTGTTTCGCTTTGAAGCAGCATGGGTCGTGCCCACGAAAGAAGTGCAAGACAAATTGCATACCCTGCTGCTCGATAAAAATCGAATCAAGCTGATGCATATCAAGCCCTACAGCATGGTCAGCTACGTGTGGGGCAACAAATATCAGCAGAGCAATCAATGGGCGATAGAAACGCTGGCTGCTGCGATGGATGGCAGCATCCGCACGCGTGATCAAGCGCAGGCATGGTTGCAATTCAAAGGCTACACCCCAACAACCTTGAACATTCCCCCACTCACACGCCTAGGCGGGCGCATCACGCAAGCCAATATCGAGTTTGACGATCACCCCAGCAAAAAACGCTTCTCAGACCGCATTGAATCTGTCACAGTCGATTCTGTGTTTGCTTGGTTACAGCGCGCTGGGCTGAGTGGCCCGGTGGTTGCGCTGTAGTCAGAACTTGCTGTGATGAGTGGGGCACTCGCCAACGCATCGGTGTTGCTAACAACCAGTTAGGTACTCATTCCAGCTAATCGCTGCGATTGTGTGGCTACGCTAATATCATTGATTCAACGCATACGCGCATTAAACAAAAAGCATTGAGGAGTAGGCGAATGACTGTTTTATGGGGAATTTTTTGGGGCTCAGTGATGGGCGCGCTGTGGCCGGGCTATAGCGACGACATCACTACCTATATCGGCGGTTTCTTAGGGCTGTTTGCCGGGCTATCCTTGCATTTTGTGCTGAAGAAATATGTCGCACAACACAACGCGCAACTGCGTAGCGCCTTACTCGCTGAGCTGAAGACTGCACCGAGCAAGCCCGCAAAGCCGCTCTCTAATGAGCAAACTGCGACAGACGTAGCTGCAACCCGCAATATGCCAACCGATGAGGTGGCTGCCGCGACAACGGCTGAGCGCTCCGCACCTGCGCAGCCCGCGCTGGCTTCCGCTGCGCCTGCTCAGGCAATAGCAACTGTAGATGAAGCTGCGGATGAGCAGACACTGTGGAACGATGAGCTTGCTGACGCCGAACCATCACGTCCGCAAGCTGCTCCAGCGCTCAACACAACCCGTAGCGAAGCACAGGGCGCACCCGTTGCCAAACCGCAAACCAATACCGTCATCGAGCAGGTTTTCGATGCCGCTAAAAACTGGCTGCTGGGCGGCAACACCATCGTGCGTGTGGGCTTGGTGATTTTGTTTATTGGCCTGTCATTCTTAGCTCGTTACGCGGCAGCGGCAGGAATACTGCCTGTTGAGTTGCGTCTGGCTGTGATTGGTGCAGTTGGTATTGCGCTGTTGGCGTTTGGCTTCAAGAAGCGCAATGCGAAGCCAGGCTTTGCCCTTGGAATGCAAGGCGCAGGTGTGGCGGTGATGTACCTTACTGTCTTTGCGGCCTTCAAGCTTTACGGCATGCTGCCTGCGCTGCTGGCCTTTGCTTTCATGATCATTGTTTGTGCTTTGAGCTGCGCCTTGGCGTTGCTGCAAAATTCGCGCGCCCTAGCCATTGCTGCGTTTGCTGGTGGCTTTGCAGTGCCTATTTTGTTATCTACCGGGCAGGGCAGTCATGTGGGCTTGTTCAGTTATTACACGGTGCTCAATCTGGCCATCATGTTCATTGCCTACAAAAAGTCCTGGCGCTTCTTGAACGTGATGGGCTTTGTGGCCACATTTGGCGTGGCGCTGGCTTGGGGCGCGCTTAAGTTTGTGCCGGAGCAATATGCCACGGCGCAGCCCTTCTTGATTGGCTTCTTGCTAATTTATGTGATCACAGCAGTGCTCTATGCACGCAACACGCCGACGCAACTGGGCAACGCGGTCGACAGCACCTTGGTGTTTGGCACACCCCTGATCGCTTTCGGTTTGCAGGTCGGCTTAACGAAACAGTTTGAACTAGGCACGGCTTTTTCTGCGCTGGGTTTTGCGGCTTTGTATTTGGGTCTGGCCACCGTGCTCACGCGGCGCGCGGCTGACACTTACCGTTTGCTGATTGAATGCTTCATTGCCATTGGTGTGGGTTTTGCCACACTGGCTGTGCCCTTGGCGCTCGATGCGAAATGGACATCGGCGGTTTGGGCGCTGGAGGGTGCAGGTGCCTTCTGGGTGGGTATGCGGCAAGCGCGTTGGATGCCACGCGCCTTTGGCCTGCTCTTGCAAGGCGTGGCAGCGGTTGCTTTCCTCGCAAGCGTGGGGTACAACGTTTCTGCCTTGCCGCTGATCAACCCGGCTTTCATGGGCGCACTGCTGATTGCGCTGCCCGCGCTGCTGATCGCTTGGTGGCTTCGCCAAGATTTGCCTCACAGCGGCTCGCGTTGGGCACAAAGCTATGCAGCAGGGGAAAAACAAATCGCCAACCCCATGTTTGTGTATGGCTTTATTTGGTGGTGCATGGCGCTGGCTTTGGAGATTTACAGAAGCGCTCCGGCCACAGACGTTGTGATGTCTTATCTACCCGTATTCTCTGAGAGCACTGCGCAGCTCTTGACCTTGCTCGCCGTGGTGCTGAGCGCACGCGTTGCGCAGAAGTTGAGCTTGGCCAAAGACTGGGCTGTGGCCACATGGCCTAGCCGCGTGACGCTAGGCGCGCTGGTCATCACCTTGCTCTTGCAGCTGAGCGTGGGCGCGCGGGCATTGCACTGGCCTGCTGCCTTGATCTGGCCTTTAGTGTTGGCCTTGCATTACTGGATGCTGCACATCAACGACCAGCAAAGCAGCGCAGGTCATAAAACGCAGCAGCAAACGTTTAACTACTGTGTTCACGTCGGTAGCGTCTGGTTCATCACCGCGCTGCTGGCCGACTGCCTGTGGTTCTGGATTGGCAAGGGTGATTTGTGGAACACCTCGTGGGCCAGCGTGGTCTTGCTGATCAGCAGTGTGGGCGTGTTGTTATTTTTGGCGCTTTGGGCGGGCCGAGTGAACCAGCGCGATAGCTTGGCGCATTTCAAATGGCCGCTAAATCCACATGCCCCGGCTTACTACTGGCATGCGGCCTTGCCGCTGGTGGCACTGGTATTTTTGGGTGCTTTGGTAGTTGCGGTGTCGTCATCAGGTCGCACAGATCCTTTGCCCTATATTCCGCTGCTCAACCCGACGGATCTCACGCTGGCCTTGGCGCTGGGCGCGATTGTTTTTTGGTGGCGGGTATTAACCAGTGCGGCCTCTTTGCCTGCGGGCGCAAGCGCGCTGCGCAGCCCTCGCGTGTGGGCAGCGCTGGCCGGGCTCGCGTTTGTGGCCATCAACACCGTGTGGCTGCGCGTTGCGCACCACTTCTTTGGTGTGACTTGGGATGCAGGCGCACTGTTTGCTAGCTTCGTGGTGCAAACCGGGTATGCCATTTTGTGGACGGCGCTGGCGCTCACGCTCATGGTGATTGCAGGGCGGCGCAAGCAGCGCACGTTGTGGCTGGTAGGCGCCAGTTTGCTGGGCGTGGTGGTGGTGAAGCTGCTGCTGATTGATTTGTCAAACGCAGGTGGCGCTGAGCGCATCATTGCGTTTATTGTGGTGGGTGTGTTGATGCTGGTGGTGGGCTACTTTGCGCCGCTGCCGCCCAAAACCAAAGCGCCCATTAACGATGCACAGTCCTCACCCAGCAGCGTATCTATAGTAGTAGCAACACCTGATTTGTCAGCCAAGGAGGCTTCATGATTCATACCTCTTCCATTTTGCTCCGTTGCATCGTCGGCGCACTAGTATTCGCAAGCTCTGCGGCATGGGCTGATGCCAACAATGCGCAGTCTTATGCCTTGCGTGCGCCACTCAATGTGGTGGCCAATGCATCCCTACAGCGCTTGGTGCTACCTGCCGATGCCTTGGTGAGGCTGCAAACCAGCAACTACAGCGATGTGCGCGTCTTCAATGCGCAGGGGCAAAGCGTGCCCATGGCCTTGGCCGCTGTGGCGGCGCAAACCCAAACGCAGCAAAACCAAATCAAGCTGCCCGCCTTCCCCATCCTAGGCGGTGCAGACGCTTTTGGCACGTTGGGCAACGAGGGCATGTCGCTGCGCATTGAAGAGCGACAAGGCAAGCGCGTAGTTCAGATTGACACGGCGAATGCCAAAACTACCACGGCCAATAAAAAAATCATTGGCGCGCTGCTCGATGCGCGCACCATCACCGCGCCTGTCGTGTCGATGGCCTTAGATGTCGATCTGCCCGTGGCGCAGCCCATCACCTTTGATGTGCAAGCCAGCAAAGACCTGAAAAACTGGAGTACTCTGGCCGACACCGTGCTCTACCGCGCCGCAGATGCCACTGCTACCCCAGGCGCTTTGGGCACGCAGCGCATGAAATTGGCTTTTAGTGATCTCAAAGACCACTACCTGCGCATCACCTGGCAAGGCGAGACCGACGCGCTGCCCACCATCGCCCTGCGCGGCGCAACGCTCACCACATCGCAAAACACCAGCGTCAGCCCGCGCGTGAGCGCGCTGATCGCAGCGCCCGCGCTCACCAGCCCGCATGAGCTGAGCTTTGCGTTGCCTTTTGCCACACCCTTGGCCGCACTCAAAATCAAAGTGCCCGGCACCAATGTGCTTATCCCCGTGCGCGTGTTGGGCCGCAATGATCGCAATCAACCTTGGGCGCTGCTGGCCAGCACCGTGCTCTACAACATCACCACCAATGGCAAGGAGCAAGCCAACCCTGCGGTTGAGTTGCAAGCAGCGGGCTATGGCGCAGGCTACAAAGAAATCAAAATCGAAGCCGACAAAAAGACTGCCGGTTTCAGCGCAGCGCCCGAAATCTCTGCGCTCTTTGAACCCACGCAAGTGATTTTTCTGGCCAGCGGCACCGCACCCTTCACGTTAGCCGTTGGCCTAGCCAACGCCGCCAGCGCCTACCTGCCTTTGTCTAGCCTCATACCGGGCTACCAAAGTGGCCAAGAAAGCAATCTTCCGCTGGCCAGCGCCGTAGGCGCAGTCAACGCAGCAACCGCCGCCGCTATCACCGCTCAGAGCCCCAGCAACACCCCGCCTACACGAAGTCTCGTTCTCTGGGGCGTGTTACTCGCTGGCGTTGTCTTACTTGGTTTAATGGCTTGGGCGCTGATGAAGCAGACTAAAAATCTTCCGCAAGAGCGATAAGGTGCTAACGAAGTTTTGTCATGCGTGTGGGGCGGGGGCGAAAGTTAAACTTCCTGCAGCAGCTCAATTCTGCGCTACAACTGGCGGTGCTTTCAAATGCCCCACATAGTGCAGCGCTTGATGAATCTTCACCGAGGGCACATCGCCTTGGCGCATGTGCAGCAAATCGCCGGGGGTGACTAAGCGGGAGTCGGCATCGGTCAATGGTAGACCGGCGGCTTTGTAGGCTTCGAGGATGAATTGGGAGCAGAAGAATTGGTCATTCGGCACGGGGCCGAGCGCGATGGCGGCCACGCCGCGTATGCACGCATCGCGCACGAGGGCGGGCATGACGGGCAGCTCGCAAAATTTGCGTTGTAACGTAAAAGGCGCTTGCAGCACGATACCTGCGGTGTTGTATTTCGTGCCTACATGCTGCGCAGCGAATTTTTGAATCAATGCGGTTTGCACGCCATCGAGCTTGGGGTGACGGAAGGCAGCAATCGTAGCTTCTTCTGCAATGAATTCTTGCACGCTGCGCTGGCGCACGCCTTGGCCACCGACAGCCTCAATCACCTGACCTTTACCCACATACAGCGCGGCATGACTCACAGGAGATAGCGTGATCGCGCGAATACCCGCAGAGTTGATGCCGTTGGCCGCTGACAAGATGATGTCGCCCGCTTGCAGCGCTTTCTCACTCACCAATTGGCCGCCATTGCTGGGGTCGAGTGATTTGTTTTGTACGTTGATTGAAGGTGTGCCCTGGCGCGGATCGAGCTTCACGTCGGTGGCGCATGCGGAGAAGAGAAGAAGAGACGCAAGGCTCGTGAGTAGGGCGCGTGTGCAGGTAGGTAAAGGCATGGTTTTATAAGCAAAATGAGCATCTAGTCGGCATAAAATATGCGCATAGTGCTATTGAATTAATAGTGATGATAATTTCGATGCATCACACGCCACGCGCGCGATCTTCTTTGAACTGCTTCCTAAATTCGCCAAATCGTCCTGCATCCAATGCCTCACGCACCTCGTGCATCAGATTCAAGTAGTAGTGCAAATTGTGAATGGTGGCCAGCATGAGGCCGAGCATTTCTCCGCAGCGATCCAGGTGATGCAGGTAAGCGCGAGAGAAGCCGCCGCTAATATTGCCTTGCGCATCTGCAGAGCCTTTGCAGGCATAGCAAGTGCAGGTGGCATCAATTGGCTCGTGGCTGGTTTTGTGTTTTGCATTGCGAATTTTCACATCGCCAAAACGGGTGAACAAATGGCCATTGCGCGCATTGCGCGTGGGCATCACGCAGTCAAACATATCCACGCCAGCGGCCACGCCATCGACCAGATCTTCCGGCGTACCCACGCCCATGAGATAGCGCGGCTTGTTCGCGGGCAGGCGATGCGGCGTGTGCGCCATGATGCGCAGCATTTCGTCTTTGGGCTCACCCACGCTCACGCCGCCTACTGCATAGCCGGGGAAGTTCATCTCGACCAGATGATCCAAAGATTCTTGGCGCAAGTTTTCAAACATGCCGCCTTGCACAATGCCAAACAGCGCATTCGGGTTCTCAAGTGTTGCAAATTCTGTTTGGCAACGCTTAGCCCAGCGCAGAGAAAGCTCCATCGAAATGCGTGCCTCGGCCTCGGTCGTGATATGGCCCTTCACGTCATACGGCGTGCATTCGTCAAATTGCATCACGATATCCGAGTTGAGCACGGTTTGAATCTGCATGCTCACCTCGGGCGTGAGAAAGAGCTTGTCGCCATTCACAGGCGAGGCAAAGCGCACGCCTTCTTCACTGATCTTGCGCATCTCGCCCAGGCTCCACACCTGAAAGCCGCCACTGTCCGTCAAGATTGGCTTATGCCAACCTTCAAAGCCATGCAGCCCGCCAAACTGCCGCATCACATCTTGCCCAGGCCGCATCCACAAATGAAAGGTGTTGCCCAAAATAATCTGCGCGCCCATCTCATGCAAGCTGCGCGGCATCACGCCCTTCACCGTGCCATACGTGCCCACAGGCATGAAGATCGGCGTTTGCACCACGCCATGGTTCAGCGTGAGCGTGCCTCGGCGGGCATGGGAGTCGGTATCAGTCTTGAGAAGGTCAAATTTAAGCATGAGGTGGATTTTCCCATGTTGCGGCATGTGCCGACTCAAACTCAAAATGCTGACGTTTGACAAAGCATTCATAGAGTTGGGTAAATAGCAGGGGTTCAATACGCGGGGATTGGGTTGCGGGTGCGGTTCAAGAGGTGTGGTTGAAGTCTTTGCAAACCTCGCCTTCATCATCTCCAGCAAGACATCAAAGATCAAATGGTCCACCGGCTCACAAGGCCCAATCTGAGGCAGGCCTGCGGGTGGAGTGGAGCTGTGGTCAGTGAATGTTGTCTGCGAGGCTTCGGCCTCTTCGATACTGCTCAGGACGGGCAGCTCAGTACGAACGGCGGACAGCAGCGGAATCAATTCTTGAGCGATTCATCTGCGTCTATGATGGGTGCATGGCAAATATCTACATTTTTTCTCCCAGCGGCGCGGTGCGTGATAAGGCGGCGTTCAAGCGCGGTGTGCAGCGCTTGAAGGACTTGGGGCACAGCGTTGAAGTTGATCCCTCTGCACTCAAATCGGTGCAGCGGTTTGCGGGGGATGATGCGGAGCGGATTGCTGCGATTGGTCGGGCAGCGGCTAGCGGCGCTAATGTGGCGCTGATTTCGCGTGGGGGCTATGGGCTTTCGCGCAGTTTGCCTGAGTTACCGTACAAGGCCATTGCCAAGTCGATCCAGCGCGGCATGCTGTGGATTGGCGTGAGTGATTTCACGGCGCTTCAGGCGGCGGTGTATGCGAAGACGGGTGCTGTGACTTGGGGCGGGCCTGCGCTGTGCGCGGATTTTGGCAGCGGTGATTTGGCTGAGGGGCATGACAACGCAACCGATGACATCATGGAAGCCTGCTTTGACGATCTAGTGCAAGGCGTGTGCGAGGGCGCGGGCTGGAGTATGCCAGTGCGTGAGATGGCTACTCCTAATTCAATAGCAAACAATGTAAATTCTATGCCGGCTAGTAGCCCAAAAAGCTTAAAAAATAAACCTGTGCAAGGGATTTTATGGGGTGGCAACCTTGCCATGCTCACTTCTCTGATCGGCACGCCGTATTTGCCGCAGATCAGCAAAGGCATTCTCTGGTTTGAAGATGTGGCCGAGCATCCTTACAAAGTTGAGCGCATGCTCTTGCAATGGTTGCATGCGGGCATCTTGCAAAAGCAGCGCGCCGTTATTTTCGGCCAGTTCAGCAACTACAAACTCACGCCGCATGACAAAGGCTTCAAGCTGCACACCGTGATCGAGCGCCTGCGCGGCCAGCTCAATATTCCCGTGCTCACCGGCCTGCCGTTTGGCCATGTGCCCACCAAAGTTTGCCTACCCTTTGGCCAAAAAGCGCGGCTCTTGACGGAAGGGCGCGATGCGCTGCTGTACTGGGGTTGAAATCCTACTTTTCGCCGAAAAATATCGACAAATCATCCTACTTTCGGTAGTATTGCGTTATGCAACTTGCCAGCAAAATCTCTGTCTCCATTGATCCTGCCTTGGCGCGCTTCATCGAAAGTTACCGCGCCAAGCATAAAAATGCCAGCCGCTCGCATGTGGTGAGCGAGGCGCTGCGCCTGCTCCAGCAAAGCGAGAATGAGCGCATGCTTGAATGGGCTTACACGCAAAGTGCGCAAGACGATTCATTGGTCAACGCGCAATTTGCCAGCGCGCAAACAGACGGTATCGCGCATGAAGCGTGGTGATATTTTCTTTGCGCAGCTCGACCCAACTGAGGGCGCAGAGATTCAAAAAACTCGCCCCGTGCTCATTGTGAGTAATGACGTGGCCAATCGCGCTAGCAGCCTCGTTGCCGTGTTGCCCTTAAGCTCAAACACAACCCGAATTTTCCCTTTTGAAGTGGAATTGCTCACGCAAGACACGGGTCTGCCCAAAGACAGCAAAGCCATGGCACAGCAGGTGCGCACAATAGACAAACTACACCTCTCTGCCAAACGCAGTGGACAAGTGAATACAAGAAAAATGCCTTTGATTGATGCAGCGCTGCGCTTGCATTTAGGCCTCTAAATACCATGATCATCACCAGCCTGCTCGACACCGATCTCTACAAATTTACCATGATGCAGGTGGTGCTGCATCAGTTTCCCGGTGCGCAGGTGGAGTACAAATTCAAGTGCCGTAATGCGGGCGTGAATCTAGCGCAGCATGTGGATGAGATTCGCGCGGAGATAGCCAAGCTGTGCGAGTTGAAATTCAGCGATGAAGAATTGACTTATCTGCGCAGCTTGCGTTTTATCAAGAGCGATTTTGTAGATTTTTTAGGGCTCTTCAAGCTCAACGAAAAATGCATCACGCTCACACCGCAGAGCGATGGACAGCTCGACATTGTCGTCAAAGGCCCGTGGCTGCACACGATTTTGTTTGAGATTCCGGTGCTGGCGATTGTGAATGAGGTTTACTTCAAAAATAATAGCACTGCGCGCAGTATTCATGCCGGGCAAGAGCGTCTTTTACATAAAATTTCACTGCTCAAAGCACCTGCGTTGAAAGAACTCAAGATTGCGGATTACGGCACGCGGCGGCGCTACTCCAAAGTCTGGCAGGGCGAAGTGTTGGGTACGCTCGCGCGTGAGCTAGGCACCGTGAGCGCTGATGGCAACTCAGGCCAATTCGCCGGCACGAGCAATGTGCATTACGCGCGCACGCTGGGCCTTACGCCGCTGGGCACGATGGCGCATGAATACCTGCAAGCGGCGCAAGCGCTGGGACCACGCTTGCGCGATAGCCAAACCTATGCCTTCGAGAGCTGGGCGCGCGAGTATCGTGGCGATCTCGGAATTGCGCTGAGTGATGTGTATGGCATGAGCGCTTTCCTGCGCGACTTCGATATGTATTTTTGTAAGCTGTTTGACGGCGCGCGGCACGACAGTGGCGATCCGTTCAGCTGGGGCGAGCGCATGCTTGATCACTACAAACTCAATCGCGTTGACCCCCGCACCAAAACCTTGATCTTTAGCGACGGCCTGACCGTGCCGCGCACGATTGAGCTGTATGAGCGCTTCAAAGGTCGCTGTTTACTCGCTTTTGGCATTGGTACAAACCTCACCAACGATCTAGGCGACCCGCCCGAGCATGAGCCGTTGCAAATCGTGATGAAGATGGTGCGCTGCAACGATCAACCGGTGGCCAAACTGTCTGATTCGCCTGGCAAAGGCATGTGTGATGATGAGAAATACTTGGCCTATCTGCGGCAGGTGTTTGATATTCCGGCCATTTGAGGCCGCTTGAGCCTTGCAAAAGTCTGAATAAAAGTCTCAGGGAAAACCAGCAAGCTTTTCAAGCAGTCGCATCATTCTTCATTGGTAATTCCTTTGTGGAATCGCTCGAATGACAATTGACCATTAGCTCATCCGCGAAGCCGCACCTACAGTCCAATTCGCGTACCAAGTCGGTACGGGTTTTTCTGGAGACTGTGATGCAAAAACGTTCAACCCTTCGTGCTTTGGTACTCGCCGCTATGTTGGCCGCAACTGGCTTAGCAGCCCAAGCGCAAACCACGATGAAGATCAGTATTTCGGTGGCGCAAAACTCGCACCAAGGCGTGGCGATTGATACCTTCGCCCGCGAAGTGGAAAAGCGCACCGGCGGCCGTTACAAAATTCAAACTTTCTACGCAGGCGCATTGGGCGGCGAGCGCGAGAGCATTGAATCGGTGCAGCTGGGCACACAGGAGCTAGCCTTTAGCTCCACCGGCCCAGTGCCTAATTTTGTGCCTGAGGCGCGTATGTTTGATATTCCATTTTTATTCCGCGACAAGGCGCATGCACGCGCTGTGCTCGATGGCTCGATTGGTCAAGACATGCTCGGCCAGTTCGATGCCAAAGGCTTCAAAGCTTTGGCATGGGCAGAAAACGGCTTTCGCCACATGACCAACAGCAAACGCCCTGTCAACACACCGGATGATTTGAAGGGCCTCAAACTCCGCACGATGGAAAACCCCGTGCACGTCGCCGCCTACAAAGGCTTTGGCATCATCACCACGCCAATGGCTTTCCCCGAAGTGTTCACCGCTTTGCAACAAGGCACTGTGGATGGCCAAGAGAATCCGCTGCCCGTGATCATGTCGGCCAAGTTTGATCAGGTGCAAAAGCATTTGTCGCTCACGGGCCATGTGTACTCGCCTTGTATCTTCTTGATGAACAAAGCCAGCTTTGACAAGCTCTCTGCCGCAGACAAACAGCACTTTTTAGACGCCGCCAAAGAAGGCGCAAAAGCCAACCGCGCCCGCGTGGACGAAGACGATGCCAAAGGCGTGAGCGAATTGCGCGCCAAGGGCATGCAAGTGGTGGAGAACGTTGACAAAGCCAAGTTTGTGAACCAG
>JAYVJQ010000080.1:0-2668 GCA_043769055.1 Allobrachymonas sp. | reverse complement strand
AATCGCATCGAGCACTTCTCGGATGCCGAAATTGTTAATCGCTGAGCCAAAGAATACGGGCGTTTGCTTCGCGGCCAAAAACGCTGCTTCGTCATAGCGCGGCGCAGCGTCTTGCACCAGCTCCACATTGCCTTCGGCCAGCGCAAACTCTGCGCCAATACGCTCGCGCAGTTTGTCTTTGTCAGACAAAGGCACGATCTCATCGCCGTCATCGGCAAGCTTATCCGAGCCCGCTTTAAACAGCCGCATTTGCGCTTTGCGCAAATCCATAATCCCTGCAAACAATTTGCCTTGCCCCACGGGCCAAGCCATCGGCACACAAGGCATGCCCAGCGCTTGCTCCACCTCATCCAGAAGCTCCAGCGGATCGCGGCCTTCGCGATCCATCTTGTTGATGAAGGTGATGATCGGCGTATTGCGCTGGCGGCATACTTCAATCAAGCGCCGCGTTTGTGGCTCCACGCCATTGGCCGCGTCAATCACCATCAACGCAGAGTCAACCGCGGTGAGCACGCGATAGGTATCTTCCGAGAAATCGCGGTGGCCGGGCGTATCGAGCAAGTTGATCACATGATCGCGGTAGAGCATTTGCATCACGCTTGATGCAACAGAAATACCGCGCTGCTTTTCAATCTCCATCCAATCCGACGTGGCATGCCGCGTCGCCTTGCGCGCTTTCACCGAGCCTGCAATGTGAATCGCGCCCGAGAACAGCAAAAGCTTTTCAGTCAGAGTGGTCTTGCCCGCATCGGGGTGCGAGATGATGGCAAAGGTGCGGCGGCGGCGGGTTTCTGTGGAGAGAGTCACGATGGTGGTTAGGTGTAATAGCTAAGCCGTTCGAACAACATGAACGGCGAAGCAAGAAAGTTAAGCTGCAGCTTTGGAGCGCGTGCGAGAGATATAGGGTGGTTTATTTACGTGGCAAATTGGTGCTTCGAAGCCCTTGACTCGTACCAGAGTCAAATCTTGCCGAATCAAATCACGCACATATTCACTGAAAGACAAATAGCCACGATGAGTCAACTGTCCATCAATTCTCAGCTTTTCTTCAAGCGGAAGTGTCATTTTGATTTTCGTTGGGCGATGATTCATAGAAGCAGGATAACTAATCTATTTTCTTTTTGCGCATATAGGTATGCCAATACCAAAAACTAGCACCTAGCACTAGACCTATAAGTCCAGACAATCCGTAATGAATAATTCGTGAGCCTAACCAAGCCACAATTAGCACTGCAAACCAGGTGGCGATGCAAGCAAGAAAAATTCTGCCCGTAAGGCTCATTTTCTGCCCATTCATCTTCTCGGGGTCTAGCGCCTGACGGTATGTTTGTATCAGCGGAACGAAGCAAACAACAACAATCCAAGCAATTAGCGGAAAAAGTAGTGCTGCTAGAAAAACGGTTAACCAGTTAATTTGCATGCTGATTTTTCTGTGTGAGCATGATTTTAAACGATGCATTTGTATCTTCGTAGCTTGTGAACTGCCACCAATTAGGTCTGCTTGGTAGAAACGCGACTGAAAGGTAGTAAAATAAGAGTTCCCGAGGAGCGTTGCAGCGCCTCTTCTCTTGGATAGAGAAGCATGGCGTGAGGCTCGGGACGCACACTATGTGTTTGCAACGACGCTCACCCGCTGTACCGTGTGGTGAGTCTCCCCCTTCAAAATGGTTGAGTCGCGAATCTTGCTGATCAGTGGATTATTTTTAACCACTGGAGTTAACCATGAGCGCTGTTTTAAAGCCGATTAAGAACCAAGATTACGAAATTGCTGACTTGAGCCTGGCTGGCTGGGGCCAAAAAGAGATCAATATTGCCGAGACAGAAATGCCCGGCTTGATGGCCATTCGCGAAGAATTCGGCAAGAAAAAGCCGCTCAAGGGCGCGCGCGTTACTGGCTCGCTGCACATGACGATTCAAACCGCTGTGTTGGTGCAAACACTAGAAATCCTCGGCGCGGATGTGCGTTGGGCTTCTTGCAACATTTATTCCACGCAAGATCATGCTGCTGCTGCGTTGGTTGTGGCTGGCACGCCCGTGTTTGCCTATAAAGGCGAGAGCTTGAAAGATTATTGGGATTACACCCACCGCATCTTTGAATTCAACGGCAAAAAAGGTACGCCTGAAGAAGGCCCGAACATGATTTTGGACGACGGCGGCGATGCCACGCTCCTCATGCACCTCGGCACCAAAGCCGAGAAAGACATCAAAGTGTTGGCCAAGCCAGGCAGCGAAGAAGAGATTGAGTTGTTTGCAGCGATCAAAGCCAAGCTGAAAGTTGATCCAACTTGGTACAGCCGTCGCATCAAAAACATCATCGGCGTGACGGAAGAGACGACCACAGGCGTGCTCCGCTTGAACGAAATGTCTGCCAAGGGCACGCTCGCTTTCCGCGCGATCAACGTGAACGACAGCGTCACAAAATCCAAGTTCGACAACCTGTATGGCTGCCGCGAATCTTTGGTTGACGCGATCAAGCGCGCTACCGATGTGATGATTGCCGGCAAAGTGGCCGTGGTCATGGGCTACGGCGATGTGGGCAAGGGATCCGCTCAAGCACTGCGCGCGCTCTCTGCCCAAGTGTGGGTCACTGAGATCGACCCGATCAACGCATTGCAAGCAGCGATGGAGGGCTACAAAGTTGTGACGATGGAATACGCCGCAGACAAAG
>JAYVJQ010000079.1:0-3805 GCA_043769055.1 Allobrachymonas sp. | reverse complement strand
GGGTTACCAATTTTCTCAGCCCCATCCATGATGTGGTTGATGTGAAACTTTTTACCCGCGCGGGTGGCGAAATTGGTAGACGCACCAGGTTTAGGTCCTGACGGTGGCAACACTGTGGGGGTTCGAGTCCCCCCCCGCGCACCAGTTGTTTAGCATTTTTTAAAGAGTCCGATCATGGCCGTCGCCGTAGAAACCTTAGAGAAATTAGAGCGCAAGATGACCTTGACGCTGCCTGTGACCACGGTGCAAACCGAAGTCGAGTCCCGCCTGCGCAAGCTCGCTCGCCAAGTCAAGATTGATGGCTTTCGCCCCGGCAAAGTGCCCATGAGCATCGTGACGCAGCGCTATGGATACAGCGTTCACTACGAAGTCATCAACGACAAAGTGGGTGAAGCCTTCCAAGCTGCAGCCAATGATGCCAAGCTGCGCGTAGCCGGTGGCCTGAAAATCTCTGAATCCGAAAAAGCGGCTGACGAAGGTCAGATGAACTTCGATGCTGTGTTCGAGGTGTACCCCGAAGTCAAAATCGGCGATTTGGCCACGGCTGAAGTGGAAAAAACCAGTTCTGAAGTGAGCGATGCTGCGATTGACCGCACGGTTGAAATCCTGCGCAAGCAGCGCCGCACCTTCGCCCAGCGCAGCGCGCAAGATGGCGCAGTAGCTGACGACCGCGTGACGGTTGATTTCGTGGGCAAGATCGATGGTGAGCCGTTTGAAGGTGGCAAAGCAGAAGATTTCGCCTTCATGATCGGCGAAGGCCAGATGCTTAAAGAATTTGACGAAGCCGTGCGCGGCATGAAGCTGGGCGAGAGCAAGACTTTCCCCTTGGCTTTCCCTGCTGATTACCATGGCCAAGATGTGGCGGGCAAAACCGCCGACTTCCTCGTCACCATCAAAAAGCTTGAATCGCAGCATTTGCCTGAAGTCAACGAAGCATTTGCCAAATCGCTCGGCATTGCCGAAGGCACGATGGATGGCCTGCGCTCTGACATCAAGAAAAATCTTGAGCGCGAAGTTAAATTCCGTTTGATCGCCAAAAACAAAGCCTCCGTGATGGACGCGCTGATTGCCAAGGCCGAGCTGGATTTGCCGCAAAGCATTGTGCAATCCGAGATTGACCGCTTAACAGAAGCGGCCCGTGCCGATTTGAAGCAGCGCGGCATCAAAGATGCTGACAAAGCACCGATTCCAGAAGACATCTTCCGCCCACAAGCCGAGCGCCGCGTGCGTTTGGGTCTCGTTGTGGCTGAATTGGTCAAGGCCAATGATCTGGGTGCTAAGCCCGAGCAGATCAAAACGCACATTGAAGATTTGGCGGCCTCGTACGAGAAGCCTGCCGATGTGGTGCGTTGGTACAACAGCGACCGCCAGCGTTTGGCCGAAGTCGAAGCCGTGATCATTGAAAACAATGTGACTGATTTCGTGCTCGCCAAAGCTAAGGTTACCGAAAAATCCGTTGAGTTTGACGAGCTGATGGGCCAGCAATAAACAGTTTTTCACCCTGAGTGAAAATTGACATACTGGGGCTTGTGCTTTGCGGCGCAAGCCCCATTTTCTTTTGACTGCCAGATTTCCAGCGCCATTTTGCGCTACAGTAAGCATAGCAAGGAGCACAACCTATGAGCCGCTTTAACAATCCCTACTCAGCCCTCGATAAATTCGCCGAGAAAACCTTCGAGCCCGCCCAAGCCTTGGGCATGGTGCCGATGGTGATCGAGCAATCCGGCCGTGGCGAGCGAGCGTATGACATTTACTCTCGCCTGCTCAAAGAGCGCATCATTTTCTTGGTCGGCCCGGTAGAAGATTACATGGCCAATCTGGTGGTGGCGCAAATGCTCTTTTTGGAGAGCGAAAACCCCGACAAAGATGTGTTTCTCTATATCAACTCCCCCGGCGGCTCAGTCAGCGCGGGCTTGGGCATTTTCGATACGATGAACTTCATCAAGCCCGATGTCTCCACGCTTTGCACTGGCATGGCCGCCAGCATGGGCTCCTTCCTGCTGATGGCCGGCGCCAAAGGCAAGCGGATTGCCCTGCCGAACGCCAGCATCATGATGCACCAGCCCTCGGGCGGCGCGCGCGGCATGGCCAGCGACATTGAAATCTCTGCCCGTGAGATTTTGAAAACCCGCGAGCAGCTCAACAAGATTTACTCTGAGCGCACAGGCCAACCCATTGACAAAGTGGCCCGCGATGTCGAGCGCGATTACTGGTTGTCTGCCGACGAAGCCAAAGAATACGGCTTGGTTGACCAAGTGATCGCCAAACGGCCGGGCTAAACTTACAACGTAACAGTGACCGAAACAGCAAGAGCTAAGCGGTATCATTGGGTTAACAAGATTTTTGGAACATTCCCATGGCAGACCGTAAAGGCAATACCTCCAGCGAAAAAACGCTGTACTGCTCCTTCTGCGGCAAAAGCCAGCACGAGGTCAAAAAACTCATCGCAGGCCCATCGGTCTTTATTTGCGATGAGTGCATTGATTTGTGCAACGACATCATCCGCGATGAAGTCACGCCCGAGCTGGACAAAGATGCCAAAGGCGATCTGCCCAGCCCGGCGCAAATCAAAAAGCATCTCGATGCTTATGTGATTGGCCAACTCAACGCCAAGCGCGCGCTCTCGGTTGCCGTTTACAACCACTACAAACGCCTGCGCTACAAAGAAAAATCTCGCAAAGACGACGTGGAGCTGACCAAGACCAACATCTTGCTGATTGGCCCCACTGGCTCAGGCAAAACCTTCCTCGCGCAAACCTTGGCACGCATGCTCAATGTGCCTTTCGTGATGGCCGATGCCACCACGCTGACCGAAGCAGGCTATGTGGGCGAAGATGTGGAAAACATCATCTCCAAGCTCTTGCAGGCCTGCAATTACGATGTCGAAAAAGCCCAGCAAGGTATTGTCTACATCGACGAGATCGACAAAATCTCCCGCAAATCCGACAACCCCTCCATCACCCGCGATGTGAGCGGCGAAGGCGTGCAGCAGGCTTTGCTCAAGCTGGTCGAGGGCACAATGGCCGGCGTGCCCCCGCAGGGCGGGCGCAAGCACCCGAATCAAGATTTTTTGCAGGTCGACACCACGAACATTTTGTTCATCTGCGGCGGCGCATTCCAAGGCCTGGAGAAAGTCGTCGAATCACGCCAAGAAGCCGGCGGCATTGGCTTTGGCGCTTCGGTCAAGAGCAAAAAGCAGCGCAGCTTGACCGAAACATTCAAAGATATTGAGCCCGAAGATTTGATCAAATTTGGATTGATTCCCGAGTTAATTGGCCGTTTGCCCGTGATCGCCACGCTCGATGAGCTGAGCGAAGATGCGCTGATGCAAATTTTGACGGAGCCAAAAAATGCCATCGTCAAGCAATACGCCAAGCTGCTCTCCATGGAAGGCGCGGAACTCGAAGTGCGCCCGAATGCTCTGAAAGCCATTGCCCGCAAAGCTCAGTTGCGTAAAACTGGTGCGCGCGGCTTGCGCTCCATCCTTGAAGCGGCGTTGATCGACACCATGTTTGAATTACCCGATGTGAACAATGTGGCCAAAGTCGTGGTGGACGAATCCACCATCGATGAAGGAAAACCGCCCTTGCTTGTGTACCGGGAAGAAGCAAAAAAAGCCTAAACGCTGCTGTATGGTCGGCAGCGCTTAGATAGTTATTTCACTTTCAAATCATTGCGAAACTAGGCGTACCGACAAAGACAGTGCATTAGCACGGCTAGGATGTACTACGATACATCGCCATGATTTAAAAGTGAAATTTTGAAGTGAGATGATATGTCTGGTACTACCCCCCTGCCCTCTGAA
>JAYVJQ010000078.1:0-4556 GCA_043769055.1 Allobrachymonas sp. | reverse complement strand
GATGGCGAGGGCCTGCATGCCATCATGAACGGCGTGGCGCTCAATCTCGATACGATGCACGACGCTGAAAAATCTGCCACCGCCCTACAAGCCGGCCTGCATGCCGCAACAGTTGCCGCCGTATTCGACGCGCGCACCGACAAGCACCTGCTCACCATCACGCGCCGCGTGCATGGCAACGACAAGCTCTCCACCATCACCGCAGATTTCGTACACGGCGGCGACTATGCCGCATTGGTGGATGCAGCGCTTACCTTCCAAGGCTTGGTGACGGATGGCGCGCTCGTACAGCGCGGCGAAGGCGAGCGCCAAAAAGAAAGCAAAGTCGCCGATTTCCGCGAAGCCATGCAATGGCTCATTGGCGAAGCCGAGCGCTCCACCAGCCGCCAGCGCTACAAGGGCCTCGGCGAGATGAACCCAGAGCAACTCTGGGAAACCACGATGGACCCCACCGTGCGCCGCCTGCTCAAAGTGCAAATCGAAGACGCCATCGAAGCCGACCGCGTGTTCACCACCCTCATGGGCGACGAGGTAGAGCCACGTAGACAGTTCATTGAAGACAATGCGCTGAGGGCGATGAATATTGATGTTTGATATTTAGTCTTGGAGATGGTTATGGATCAAGATATGTTTGATACGCAGAGCGCTGATGGTCGAGCAGCGCAAGCAGAATCACAAATTCAAGAACTACAAAAGATAACTGACTACGAGATTAAAGAGTGGCCGATTGAGGTTTTGGTTGATAAATTCACTAATGGAAAAGAGACCGACACCTCTGAACTATTTATTCCTGACTATCAACGTGAAATGGTTTGGACGGCTAAGCAGCAATCGCGATTCATAGAGTCCATTTTGATCAGGCTGCCAGTGCCATTTATTTTTGCAGCCGATGTTGCTCAAGGCGATAAGACAGGGTTCTTGGAGATTGTTGATGGCTCTCAGCGTCTTCGCACGCTCGATGATTTCTTAGGGAATCGGTTGCAACTCGTGGGTCTTTTGAGACTTACCTCGGCAAATGGGATGTTTTTCAAAGACTTTTCGGTCGCACGGAAGTTACGGTTTAAACGTCAGACGATCCGCGTTATTGAAATGACTGATAAGGCAGACGAAGATGCGCGTAGAGAAATGTTTGATCGTTTGAACAGCGGTGGAACGAAACTTAAAAGCATGGAAATTCGTCGTGGTGTCCACAGTGGAAAGTACACAGACTTTATTACTGAATGCGCCGATATCGAGTTGTTTAAACAAATTGTTAAACCAAGTAATCGCAACGCAAAGCACAAAGAGCATGAAGAAATGGTTCTTCGTTACTTTGCGTATGTCGACAATTACAAAGCCTTTAACAAAAGTGTTGAAGGCTTTTTGACTGAATATCTTCAGTCTGGTAACAAATCATTCGATGAGCAGAAGCTAAACGCGCAGCGAATTGAATTTTCAAAAATGCTTGAATTTGTTCAAAAACACTTTCCAAATGGTTTCAAGCGCGTTGGTCACGAAAGTGTTCCAAGAATTCGCTTTGAATCAATTGCTGTCGGCACCACACTTGCTCTTCGTGAGAATCCGTCCCTAGAGCCAACTAATGTTTCAAGTTGGCTAGACAATGCTGAGTTTATAAGCCACACAAGATCAGATGCTAGCAACTCAAGACCAAAGCTAATAAATCGTATTCATTTTGTACGCGATAACTTATTGGGCCATGCGGTTATATACGACGAAAAAACCGCCGAGGCAGAAGCCAGTGCTAATGCCGAGGCGCCTGAAGAAGATACGCAGCTAAATCTCATATGAGAAACGTTCCGGCAAGCGCGCTGTTGTTGCGTACACGCGCACGAGAAGCGATTACTTATTTGCAGTTCCTGCACGTGGCCGTTGACATCAACGCCACGATAACGGTTACTAGTCCGGCGCATCATCAGAGCGTATCGGTCAGTCGTGAGCTAACGCATACACTAAAAGCAAACTTGTATTTGTTGCTGTACAGCGCAATGGAAGCAACGCTGGTTCAGCTAATTGATGAAATTCACGAGGCGGTTAAGACTCACAGCATCTCTGTCGATGCGCTTCATCAAGAATTATTTTTGCATGTTACTCGTGAATTTAAGCGCAGCACAACTGATGTGGCACAAAACACTGTTGTTGCGCCGATTGGTATTGCGGTCATGCAGCTCTGGAGTAAGCAGTGGCAAGACAAATCAAGCGCCAAAGACAAACGAACCGGGCTAATATCAGGTAATGTTGATGGGCTTGCTATTCACCAACACTTAAGGCGTTACGGCGTTGTCGGTGGCGATATAGACAAACCGCACCCAAAGCTAACTCATAGAGCGCTAAAAAAGGCCAAAGATCGCCGAAACATACTTGCTCACGGAGAGTTTGGGTTCGCTGACTTAGGAAGAAATTTTTCTATCCAAGAGTTAACACAAGATGCCCGCGACGTGTTCAGAACGCTTATACAAATCACTCGCCGTGTTGATAAGTACTTAAATGCACAGGGCTATTTGAAAACCTCAAGCTGGGATTGCGTTCAGCAGTGATTTTGCGACTGCCTCCCCAAGCTTGGGGGGAACAGCATTACCTATAAGTTTGGCTAGTGGGCGCGTTTGTACTAGAGATCCCGGTTTTACGAATTTGTAATTCTTGGGGAAAGATTGAAACAATGCTGCTTCTCGAAGGCTTATTGCTCGATCTTGTTCGGGATGACCAAAGCGCCCATTACCGTATCCATTACATAGCGTCGTCATGGTTGGTGCTGGCTTATTCCACTCCATTCTTCCATATACACCAGCAGAATGTTTGCCGCTCTCTTTCTTGTGACACTCCGCCACCAGTGATTTTGGCCAGTCTCTCCATGTGCCGCCTTGGCTAGACGCGCGAATTCTTTTTAGATTAAGGGGTGATAGAGCAGATGCGGTATGCAAAGGGTCGTTTGGATCTGTTTCACCAGCCTTTAGTGGCAAAAGTTTTCCGATCTTCTTTTGTACTGAAACCCATTTTTCCTTACCCGGATGTGTTGGCTCTGGCAGCGATACCGCCCCGATGCGAGAGGCAATCAAAACGATGCGTTTACGACTTTGGGCCGCACCATAATCTGCTGCGTTTAACACCCCATGAGCAACGTTGTATTTGAGTGAGCGAAGAACCTCTAGAAATTCTGCAAACGGCATTTCGTGCGCCAATCTGGGAACGTTCTCCATTGTTACTAAATCGGGTGTCGTTTCTTTTATTAGTCGAGCGAACTCATAAAGCAACCCCCATTTTTCACTGTCGGTATTTGTTTTTGTATTTGCATAACTTGAAAACGGTTGGCATGGTGCACACCCTGCCAAGAGCCGAATTGATTTCTTCGACCAAAATTTTGTAAGCTCTTCGCCCGTGACCTTGCTGATGTCTTTCAGCAGAAACTTGGCTTTCTTATGATTTGCTGTGAATGCATATTCACAATGAGGATCTATGTCTATCCCAGCCTTCACAACTATCCCGCGCGCACTTAGTCCGTGGCTCAAGCCACCGGCGCCACAAAAGAGGTCAATTGCCTCAATGGGGGGAGAGTTTTTGGTGGTGCTTTTCATGTTTCTTGAGCGCTAGTTTAACCGTGTCTTCTACGTGGCCTTTAAGCTGCTTTTCCAAGCTAATTGGTTGCCCAAAACTTTCTGCGCGAGCCCATCAAGATCTCTTGAATCAGCATCTCGCGCTGCAATTGGCGGGCTTGGCCTTGGACGGCTTGATCTTCTAGGGCCATGCTGTGTGCGATGGGGCGCAGCTGTGCATCAGCGAGCGATGCGGCGCGCTCGCGCAACTGCTCTTGCAGGCCTTGACCCTGACGCGGCACGATGGCGTATTGCAGCTCGCAGCCGAGGGCATCGGCCATTTTGTGCAGACTGGCGAGGGTGATGGTTTGGCTGGCTTCAGCCTTCTCTAGGCTGGCGAGCCCGCCACCTGTGATGCCGAGCTTTTGCGCATATACATTGGCGGGCATGCCCAGCGCCTCGCGGATAGCGCGCACCCAGCCTTGCGCGGGGCGCGCGGGCAGCTTGGCAGCGCGCCAAGCGCTCAGCGCGGCTTCGATTTGGGCAGCTTGGAGGGATTGGAGGCGGGGGGGCATGTTTTAATATTAGCTTATAGAATCACTTTGTGCAATCCAAATTAGCTTATAAATATTTTTATAAATGAATTTATATACTTTAAAGCTAAAAGTATGAGTGCAGGCCTCGTACTTTTCCCGACTTGGGTGGGGTGGCCTGTAAGGCTGCTTGGCATTAAGCTCGATCTCTGTGAACAAGGGTGTTGGCATGAATGTGCGTGGGCAGCGGTGGTGGTGTGCTTTGGTTGTCGTGTTGTCGCTGATTGCGGGGGCTTTGGCTTTGAGTTGGGAGGCGGATCGGCCTTTAGAGGTGCTGAAGGCGCGGTGGGCTTCGGCTGATAGGGGCTCGAAGTTTGTGGATGTGCGCGGGATGCCTGTGCATGTGCGCCATGAGGGGCCGCGCAATGAGTTGGCGCCGATTGTGTTGCTGCATGGCACGGGGGCGAGTTTGCATACTTGGGATGGCTGGGCGGCG
>JAYVJQ010000077.1:0-3220 GCA_043769055.1 Allobrachymonas sp. | reverse complement strand
CCACCTTGATAGCCTCCGTGCGCGAAGCCACGCCGAGCTTGGCATAAATGCTGTTGGAGTGAAACTTCACCGTGCCTTCGCTCACAAAGATCTTTTTGGCGATTTGCTTGTTGCTCAGGCCCTCTGCAATTTCTCGCAAAATTTGTAGCTCGCGCTCGGTCAGCGTATCGGTATGAATGCGCGAGGCCAGCTTCTCGCCCACTTGCGAGGGAATATACGTGCGGCCTGCTACCACAGCGTGAATGGCATCAATGATTTGCTCACGCGGCGTGTCTTTGAGCAAATAGCCTTTGGCTCCTGCGCGCAAGCCTTGGTAAATATCTTCATCGCCGTCATAGGTCGTCAAAATGATCAGCTTGGCATTCGTATCCAGCGCGCGAATTTGGCGAATCGCTTCAATGCCTTCCATCTTGGGCATGCGCAAATCCAGCAAGGCCACATCGGGCTTCAAGCGCTGCCAAGCCTCAACAGCCGCTGCGCCATCGCCTACTTCGGCCACCACATCAAAGGTTTCGCGGCGCTTCAAAATTGCAGACAAGCCCTCGCGCACCACCTCATGGTCATCGGCCAGCAGGATTCTAATTTTTTCGGTCATTGAGGCTCTGCAATCGCTGGTGTGGTGTCAAGCATTGCAAATGCCGCGAATGCCCCGCCTTCTTGCGGGTCAACCGTGATGCGCACGCGGGTGCCGGCAGATGAGCTTTCAATCATCAAAGCCGCTTGCATGCGCTCCGCGCGCTCGCGCATGCTGATCAGCCCAAAGCCCGGGTGATCGCGGGTGATGTCAAATCCACATCCATCGTCTTCAATTGAGAGTTTGAGCGCGCCCGGCTGCCAATCTAAATACACTTTCACCGCGCTCGCATTTGCGTGGCAAACCGCATTGTTAGCCGCCTCGCAGGTGATTCGCAGCAGCTCCGTGGCCACTAAATTGGAGGGTGCTGCCGGCTGGCCGCTCGAATCCACGCTGAGCTGCACCGCAGTGTCCATGCTCAAGCGCTTGAGCTCTGCATCAAGCGCTTCAAGCAGCGTAAGATTTTCCAAAATCGGCGGGCGCAGCGCAAAAACGGAGCGTCTGGCCTCATGCAAGCTGGCCTGCGCAATGCGCTGGGCGCGGCCCAAATGGTGCACCACTGCAGCGGCATCTCGCTTTTGAAGCGCATCTTCCGCCGCTTGCGATTGCATGATCACGCCCGTAAAGCCCTGCGCCAAGGTATCGTGAATATCGCGCGCAATGCGGTTGCGCTCATTCGTCACAGCCATTTCGCTGGCGCGGTGCGCGCGCTCTTGCGCTAGCTCCGCTGCAATGCGCGCCTCAACCAACTTCTCGCGCTTGACCACGCTGGCCACAGCAGATGCCACCAAGCGCAGCGAATCAATTTCGCCGGGCGACCAGATGCGGCGCGTGTGGCAGTCATCCACACCAAATGTGCCCCAGAGCTTTCCGTCCACCATGATGGGGTGTTGGAATTGTGATTGTGCGCCTGCAGCCTCTTGCTCCTGCTGAGCTTGTGAGTTATCTAGCTCATCCGTCAAGACAGAAATAGGCTCCCCAGTCAGCATAGGCGCAATCTGGTCGATGTAAGGCGACATCCCAAGCATTCGAAGGCTTGGGATTTCTGATTGCCGCACAGTGCCAGCAGTTACCCACTCGTCTTGGAAATCGAGGTAGCCATAAGTATCTTTTTCATCTGGCGGATAGAAGAGGCCCAGAATGCATCTATCAGCACGCAGTGCAGAGCCCATTTTTGCCAACACGTCGTCAATCACTTCACGAAATGAGGGTGCCTTGAGCAAAATCTCTGATGCCTCGACCACGGTGGTCATGAGCGCGCTATGGCGCTCAGCAGCTTGAGCTCGCTGGCGCGCTTGCGCCAACTCTTGCGCCAGCCCTTTTTCCCGCTCACTGCCTCGCTCAGGCAAGTCTTGCTCGGTTAACTGATTGCTAGGGTTGAAATTCGATAGCGACATGTACATGATTGTGCCAGCGATCTTCTAGGTTAATGCCAATGCGCAAGCCCAGTAATTTGATCTAGCTCAGGGCGCCCAGCCGCCTGCAAGCGCTTTGTACACAGCTACTAACGATGTGGCCGCTGCAGTTTGCACTTGCGCCAAGCGATCGCGCGCGGCCAGCAGCTCGCGCTCGGCATCGAGCACGGCCAGAAAATCGCTCACCCCCACGCTAAAGCGCGAGCGTGCGATTTCTGCGGCCTTGGCGGCTGATTGCTCGGCGGCAAATAGCCGATCAGATTGCTGTTGCACGCGCGTGTAGTTGGCCAGTGCGCCTTCGGTTTCTTCTAATGCGCCCAGCACCGTTTTTTCATATTGCGCCAGCGCGCCATCGCTGCGCGCTTCGCTGGCAGCGATTTGCGAGCGGATGCGGCCAAAATCCAGCAAGCTCCAGAGCAAGTTGGCCCCAAGGTTGTAGGCAAAAGATGATGAATTACCCAGCTCGGAGATGCGTCCAGCGTTGAGCCCTAAGCTGCCGCCCAAGGTGATGCGCGGAAATAAATCACTGCGCGCCACGCCCACGCGCGCCGCTGCGGCGGCAATTTGCGCCTCGGCAGCCGCCACATCTGGCCTGCGGCGTAGCAAGCTCTCAGGCGAGCCAATGGCCCCCAGCGGAACAGCCTTGAAGCCGGGCAGGGGCTTGGGCTGCGCAAGCAGTGCATCAAGCGCGGCGGGCACTTGCCCCGTAAGCACTGCGATGCGATAGCGCGAGCGCGTCACAGATGATTCAAGCGCGGGCACATTGGCTGCTGTGGTTTGCACCAGCGCATTGGCGCGCTCGCTATCGAGCAAAGTGCCGCGCCCGACCGATTGGCGCGCCTGCGTGAGCTTGAGCGCGGCCTGCTGGGTCTCCAGCGATGCTTGTGCCACGCGCAATTGCTCTTGAAAGCCGCGCAGCTCAAAATAATTGCGCGCCAGCTCCGCTGCCACGCTCACCTGCGCCGAGCGCAGCCCAGCCTCGCCTGCGAGCACGGTAGCGGCGGCGGCTTGGCGGTCGTTACTCACGCGGCCAAATAGATCAGCTTCCCATGCGACATCAAAGCCCACTGCAAAAGCACTGCCGGTGTCGGCTCTGCCTTGCCCATCGCGCCCACGCACCCGGGCGGCGCTGGCCGTGCCATCAATGCGGGGCATGCCCTGCGCATCGCTGAAGCGGGCCAGCGCTCTGGCTTCTTGCAAATTGGCGCTGGCTATGCGCAGATCGGCATTG
>JAYVJQ010000076.1:0-2607 GCA_043769055.1 Allobrachymonas sp. | reverse complement strand
CGACCTGCGATTTGTGGCGCGCAGCGTATCGTCAAATACAGGCCGCAAGTGCGGCCTAACTCGCTGCGCGACAGTATGAGCAGGGCGCAGTGCCCCCTTGCATCGCGGCCGCTCTGACAAAAAAGCAACCCTCAATACGCTGCAAAATCAATAGCACTCCGCGCATATTCCATGCCGGCTACTTGCCCAAAAAGCTTAGAAATCAAGCTTCAAACTGCGCTTGATTCTTGCCTTTGAAATCCGCATAAAACGCCTTGATGGCGATCATGTCTTTTTCAATATCGCCACTCGGATGAAACAAAGGCCCCAGGCCGCTGCGTTTTTGGGCGTAGTCCATGTAGGCCATGACGATGGGCACTTTGGCATTCAAAGCGATGTAGTAGAAGCCAGTTTTCCAATAGCGGGCTTTGCTGCGTGTGCCCTCGGGTGGGACGATGAGTTGCAGCGGGCCGTCGGCTGCCGCAATCGCCTGCGCAGACGCTTCTACCAAATTGCTTGATTTGCCTCGGTCAACCGAAATACCGCCGAGCCAGCGCATCACCGGGGCGAAGGGCCATTTGAAGATGCTGCTTTTGCCCATCCAATAGACGTTCAGGTTCAAAGCAAAGCAGACCATCAACGTGTAGGGCAGATCCCAGTTGCTGGTGTGCGGTGCGGCGATGAAGACGGATTTTCTGGCCTCGGGTGGCAAGCTGCCTTCGACTTTCCAACCCGTGAGTTTTAAAAAAGCAATAGAGCCTGCGCGCAGCAGGGTATTGACCACCGGGGTGGTGAAGATGGTGCGGTGCACGGGATTTAGTTTCTGGGCTTATACGCCGCCATGCCATCGATGATTTCTTTGTGTGCGGCATCAACGCCTTCCCAGCCGAGCACTTTGACCCATTTGCCTTCTTCTAAATCTTTGTAATGCTCAAAGAAGTGGCTGATGGTTTTAAGGCGCAGAGGGTTCATGTCTTCGGGGCGCTTCCACTGGGTGTACAAGCTGCATTTTTTGTCGATCGGCACGGCGAGCAATTTGCCGTCTTCACCGGCTTCATCTTGCATCTTCAAAATGCCGATGGCGCGGCAGGTGATGACCACGCCGGGGATGAGCGGCACAGGCGTGATCACGAGCACGTCAACTGGGTCGCCATCGCCGCTCAAAGTTTTGGGGATGTAGCCATAGTTGGTGGGGTAGTGCATCGCGGTGCTCATGAAGCGATCCACGAAGATCGCGCCAGATTCTTTATCGACCTCGTATTTGATCGGGTCGGCGTTCATCGGAATTTCGATGATCACGTTGAATTCATGGGGAGCATTTTTGCCGGGTGGCACATGATCGAGGGACATGGGGGTCTCTTTATAAAAAATAACAATTTCAAGCAGGTATTAACCCTGATTTTACTGGCGCGTTGCCTGCAAAACCACGAATCTGTCACGTTTTCAGGCTAAATTCCACGGGTTGGCCAATTGTCTGCTCTTTGTCTTTAAGGGCGTAGATAAGGAAGCAACGCGGCGGGTGAAATACCTTATGTGTGCACCCTCTACGTAAAACCAAAATGGAGATATCAATATGACAGGCAATGCAGCACTGATCCTCGTGCTAGTTTGCGGTCTGGCCGCCGTGATTTACGGCGTTTGGGCACGCAGTTGGATTCTTTCGCAAGACGCAGGCAATGCCCGCATGCAAGAAATTGCAGCGGCCATTCAAACTGGCGCAGCCGCTTATTTAGCGCGGCAATACAAAACCATCACCATCGTCGGCATCGTGCTGGCGATATTGATTGGTTTGTTTCTTGATGGCATGTCGGCCTTGGGCTTTGTGGTGGGCGCGGTGCTCTCGGGCGCTTGCGGCTTCATCGGCATGAATGTGAGCGTGCGCGCGAATGTGCGCACCGCACAAGCCGCCACCAAAGGCATTGGCCCCGCGCTTGACGTGGCCTTCCGAGGCGGCGCGATTACCGGCATGCTGGTGGTGGGTCTTGGCCTCTTGGGCGTGGCGATTTTTTATTGGTTCTTGGTGGGCAATGGCGCACTGACTCCTGATAAAAATCTCGCCAAAATGCTCAATCCGCTGATTGGCTTTGCCTTCGGCTCTTCGCTGATTTCGATCTTCGCGCGCTTGGGCGGCGGTATCTTCACCAAAGGCGCAGATGTGGGCGCAGATTTGGTGGGCAAAGTGGAAGCAGGCATCCCCGAAGATGACCCACGCAACCCTGCCGTGATTGCCGATAACGTGGGCGACAACGTGGGCGATTGCGCTGGCATGGCCGCTGACTTGTTTGAAACCTATGCCGTGACCTTGATTGCCACGATGGTGCTGGGCGCATTGCTCGTGACCAGCGCGGGCACGGCTGCGGTGATTTACCCGCTGATGTTGGGCGCAGTGTCGATCATCGCTTCGATCATTGGCTGCTTCTTCGTCAAAGCCTCTCCCGGCATGAAGAATGTGATGCCAGCTCTGTACAAAGGCTTGGCCGTAGCAGGCGGCTTGTCGCTGATTGCTTTTTACTTCGTGACCGTGGCCATCATGCCCGACAACGCGATCAAGGCAAGTGGCACGCAAATGGCGCTGTTTGGCGCTTGCTTCGTGGGCTTGGCGCTCACTGGCATTTTGGTGTGGATCAC
>JAYVJQ010000075.1:0-4508 GCA_043769055.1 Allobrachymonas sp. | reverse complement strand
CGCCCGCTGGCCAAGAGCTGTTGCAAGGCGGCGAGCGGGTGTTGCAAGAGCTTGATGCGGTGGCGCGGCGCGTGCAGCGCGTGGCTACCGGCTGGGAGCCGCAGCTGACTATTGCAGTCGATAGCTTGATTTCTAAGCGCGTGATGTTTGAGCTCTGCGACGCGTTTTTTGCCACCTCACCACCCACACGCCTGCGCATCCAAGGCGAAACGCTTTCTGGCACGTGGCATGCCTTGCTCGATGGCGAAGCGGATTTGGCGATTGGCGGCGTGGTGGAAGGCATGGCACAAGCGGGTGTCCAAGCCAAACCGATTGGCGATGTGCCGTTTGTATTCGCCGTGGCGCCGCACCATCCGCTGGCCAATCACCCGCTTGCTCTCGCCAAACTAGCTTTGCCAGATGCCGTGATTCAGCAGCACCGCATCGTGGCTGTGGCTGATTCCACACGCCGCAAACAAACCGTTTCCGTGGGCATCTTGCCCGGCCAAGACGTGCTCACCGTGAGCACCATGCCCGACAAACTCGATGCGCAACTGCGCGGCTTGGGATGCGGCTTCGTGCCGCATTGCGTCGCGCAGCCTTACATTGAAACTGGCCGGCTCTTGCTGCTTGCCACAGAGCGCATACCGCGCGCTCCAAAGGTCAACTACGCTTGGCATACACCTGAGCGCGGCACGCTAGGCAAAGCACTGGCTTGGTGGTTGGCTCAACTCTCCACACCCAAAACGCGAGAGGCCTTGCTGTTTAAACACTAATTTCCGTAACTCATAGCTCGTGTTTTCCCAGAGAAGATGCGATAAACGACCACGGTGTAGGCGATGATGATGGGCAGCACGATGAGTGCGCCGGCCAAAATGATCTTGAGCGATTCGGGCGATGTCGCAGCTTGCCAGATCGTCATGCGATCAATCACGAGATAGGGAAACAAGCTGTAGGCCAAGCCGTAAAAGGCAAGAATGAAGATGCCTACCGTGGCAGCAAACGGAATCCAATCGCCATAAGCATTGCCAAGGTTCAGGCGCGTAGGCAGGCGAGACAAGCTGCGATGAATGATGAAAAACAGCAGCCCCGTCATGATCGGCACGGGGGCAAGCAAAACGATATAAGGCAAGGCGAACCACTTGGCAAAGATGCGCTCGCTGATCAACGGCGTGGCCACCGAGATGGCCAGCACACCTAAAGCAGTCAGCAACAATGCGCCACGCGCCCATTTCACGGCTTGCAGCTGCAAGCTGCCTTCGGTCTTGAAAACCAGCCATGTTGCGCCCAAAAGCGCATAGCCTGCGGCCAAACACATCGCAATCAGCCCAGCAAATGCATGGCCTGCCCAGCCGCCCTCAAAGCCAATGATATAGCTGCCCAGCATCCAACCTTGGCTAAGCGCAGCGCCCAATGAGCCCACGTAAAACGCCCGATCCCACCAAGGGCGATAGGCCGCTTGCGCTTTGACGCGAAACTCAAAGGCTACGCCGCGCAAAATCAGCGCAACCAGCATGATCGCCACGGGTAAATACAACTCGCCCAAAATAATGCCATGCGCCGCAGGAAAGCAGGTGAGCAAGATGCCCACGCCGAGCACCAGCCATGTCTCATTCGCATCCCAAAATGGGCCAATGCTGCTGACCATCATGTCTTTATCCGCCTGCCCGGCGCGGCGCAGCAAAATGCCGACGCCTAGGTCATAGCCATCCAGCACCACGTAGGCGAGCATGGCCAAGCCCATCACGGCAAGGAAGATGACCGGCAGCCAATCGTTGAAGGTCAGGATCTCGTTCATGCTGCACTTCGCGTTAGCAGCGACGCTGCAACGGCGATTTCATTCGAGCCTGCCTTGCGTGCAAGGTAAAACAACACAGAGATATAAGCCACGAGCAGCATCAAATACACCGTGATGTACATCGCCAGCGTGGCGGCAAGCATGGGCGTAGGAATGGTGGCGGCGGCTTGTTTAGTGGTCAGCACCCCTGTAACGAGCCAAGGCTGGCGGCCAATCTCCGTCACGTACCAGCCGGCCAGCGTAGCCACCCAACCAGAAAACGTCATGCCCACCAGCACTTTTGCCAGCCAAGGCTTAAGCTGCCTGCCTTTGCGCTGTTGCCACATGGCAAGCCAGCCAACGGCGAGCATCAAGAGCCCTGTGCCCACCATCACACGAAAGCCCCAAAACACGGGCGCAACAGGCGGATGCACACCCACGAAATCATTGAGCCCTTTGACTTCACCATTGATGTCATGCGTCAAATAAAGCGAGGCGAGTTTTGGAACACTGATCTCGTATTTATTCTCCCGCGCCTTCTCATCAGGCAGCGCGAAAAGCACAGCCGGTGCGCCGCGCTGCGTCTCCCAAATGCCTTCCATCGCGGCGAGCTTTGCGGGCTGATGCTTCAGAGTTGACAAACCATGCAAGTCGCCTAAGAAAATCTGAATCGGCAGGCAAACAGCTGCCATCACAATGCCGGTGCGCAAGGTAGCCTTCACGCTGGCGCTGCGGTCACCGCGTAGCCAGCGATAGGCGCTGATGCCCGCGAGCAAAAAAGCCACCGTCACAAAGCAGGCCATCATCATGTGCGAGAGCTTGTAGGGAAACGAGGGATTGAAAATCACCGCCCACCAGTCGGTCACAAAAGCCACCATCTCGCCGTTGGCATTCGGCCGCATTTCAAAGCCTGCCGGCGTTTGCATCCACGAATTGAGCGCAAGAATCCAAAACGCTGACATGCTTGTGCCGAAGGCTACGAGGCACGTCGCCACGGTGTGCCACTTGTGGCCAACGCGCTGCAGACCAAATAGCATCACGCCTAAGAAGCTCGCTTCCAAGAAGAATGCCGTCATCACTTCATAGGCCAGCAAGGGCCCTGCGATATTGCCCACGGTGTTCATAAAGCCCGGCCAGTTGGTGCCAAATTGGAAGCTCATCGTGATGCCGCTGACCACGCCGAGTGCAAACGTGAGCGCAAAAATCTTCACCCAGAAGAAATACGCCTCCATCCACTTTACATCTTGCGTGCGCGCAAAGCGCAGCTTGAAAAACACCAACACCCAAGCCAGTGCGATCGTGATCGTGGGAAAGAGAATGTGAAAGCTGATGTTGGCCGCAAATTGGATGCGGTGCAAGATCAGGGGATCGAATGCGGCGGTTGTGACGGCTGTAACGGCCGTGGTGGCGTTCATGGCTAGCTCCTAGTAAATCGGGGGAATCAAGTTTTCGGGGGCGGTGTCTCTTGCAGCGTCTTTTGGCATTTCTTTTGTTACGCTTTTGTCTTTGCTTTTAAAGAGCAGCATGTCTTTGAATTCCAGCAGCTTCTGCGCGGCTGCGCCCATCTTCATCAGTTGGCGCAAGGTTTGCTCATCCAAGCGCTGAATATCGGTGAACCACGTGGTGACCAACTCAATCAGCTCATGCATCTGCGCCATGCGCTTTTGGGCATGCATGTCTTGCGGATTGGTGGGCGAGACGAGGAGTGAATCGCGCAACATGGAAAGTGTGGGGTCAATCTCGCGTTTCTTGCGCTCATCAGCCAGCGTGCGGAAAATCAGCCACACATCATCGGGCGCGCTGAAATACTCGCGCCTGTCGCTCGGCAAATGCTGTAATTTAGTGAGCCGCCAAGAATCCAGCTCTTTCAAGCCCATGCTGACGTTAGAGCGGGAAAAATCCAGCGCTTCGGCAATCTCATCTGCATTTAGTGGGCGCTCGCTCACAAAGAGCAGTGCATAAATCTGCCCCACCGTCCGGTTGATGCCCCACCGGCTGCCCATCTCTCCAAAATGAAGCACGAAGCTTTGGGCGAGAGGCGTGAGTTTCATGTGATTCCTTGAATTTCAGTAATTGCTGAAATTATAGGAAATTCAAGCTAATAAGTCAAACCTCCAAGTGTCATATCCACTTACGCAGTTCCCACTATGTGTTTCCCACAATAAAACTGTCGCCGAAATTACATAACATCTAGTTTGCTTAATTCACATAACTGTTATTTCAATTTTGGAGACCGCCCCATGAATCGTCGCAACACGCTCACTAAAATTTCGTTGGCAAGCCTTGTTTTGGCTGGCTTTGCGAGCTCGGCGCTGGCTCAAGCCGCAACGCCGACATCTGCCTCTGCATCTTGGCCCTCGCAAGCGGTGAAAATCATCGTGCCCTATGCAGCAGGCGGCACGACCGATATTGCCGCTCGCATCTTGGCCAATGAGCTCTCCAAAAAATGGGGCCAACCCGTGCTGGTCGACAACAAGCCCGGCGCTTCCACCCAAATCGGCACCGATCAGGTGGCCAAATCCAAAGATGGCCACACTTTACTGATGACGGCTTCGCCCTTTGCTGTGAATCCCTCGCTGTTTGCCAAGCTGCCGTATGACACTTACAAAGATTTCAAGCCCGTGACGCTGGTCGTGCGCAATGGCTTGTTTCTGGTCACCAGCGGCAATCAACCCTATGCCAATATCAAAGATTTGATTGCCGCCGGCAAAGGCGACAAAACCGTGAGCATCGCCTCGCCAGCCAATGGCAG
>JAYVJQ010000074.1:0-2512 GCA_043769055.1 Allobrachymonas sp. | reverse complement strand
TTGTGATGGTCTCAATCGCGTGTGTTTTCAAAAATGTTCCTGAGGCAATAACGTCGCGCTAGGCCGCAGGTACAAGAGGTGGAGCGTAGTGCACAGCACGCCAAGACCCTTCGACAAGATCAGGGCGAACGGTTTGAATAACTATTAATTCAATAGCGCTCTGCGCAGTAAATACGCCGGCTACAGGCCAATTTGGCTTAAAAACTTACTTGGAATACTGCACCAAAATTTCGTTGGCTTTGATCATTCCTAGCTCGCTGCGGGCAATGCCCTCGATAATCTCTAGGCCTTCTTTGAGATCGCGCACTTCGGAGGCGAGTTGTTCGTTGGTTGATTGGGCGGCTTTATTTTTTGCGCTGAGATCTTGCAGCTTGGCTTGCAATTGATTGACATGCGAGACGCTGCCGCGCCCGAGCCACAGCTGCGCATGCAGGATGACGAGGAGGGCGATCAGCAGGGCGGGGACGAGGCGTTGAGAAATCACGACCGTATTGTGCCCGTTTTTTCCGCTAATTTACAAGCTTTTTCGGCCTCTAGCCGGCGCGGATACTGCGCGGGGCGCTACGGGATTGGTAGCGCTGTGGCTCATGGCTGCTTGCGCCGCGTTGATCGCAGATTGGATCGCGGCGCGGGCTTGAGGGCTGTTTTTCCAGCAGGTGGAGCCCAGCAGCTTGGCCGCATTGCTCACAATATCCAGCGCATTGGCCTTGGCCAAATGCGCCAGACTTTCAATACCCATTTGCTCCAAGCGAAACACCACCGTTGGCCCCACGCCTTTGACGGCGAGGAGGGTTTGGCGTTCGGAGATGGGGAAGGGCATGAGTTTTATCGTCGTCAGCAAAAGGGCTTCGACAAGCTCAGCCCGAACGGGTAGATTGGTCAGCGGAGGTTGCCCGAAGCTGGTCAGCGGAGGTTATAAAACGCCGCGCGACCCGGATATTGAGCCACATCCCCCAAGTCTTCTTCAATGCGCAAGAGTTGGTTGTATTTGGCGATGCGGTCGGAGCGAGAGAGCGAGCCGGTTTTGATTTGGCCTGCGTTCGTGCCCACGGCGATGTCGGCAATCGTTGAGTCTTCCGTCTCGCCTGAGCGGTGGGAAATCACGGCGGTGTAGCCGGCGCGCTTGGCCATCTCGATGGCGGCGAAGGTTTCGGTCAGTGTGCCGATTTGGTTGATCTTGATGAGGATCGAATTGGCTATTGCCTTGTCAATGCCTTCTTTCAAAATCTTGGTGTTGGTGACGAAGAGATCGTCGCCCACGATTTGCACTTTTTTGCTGAGGCGATCAGTGAGCAGCTTCCAGCCATCCCAATCGCCTTCGGCCATGCCGTCTTCAATCGAGATGATGGGGTATTTATCGCACCATGCGGCCATCATGTCCGTCCACTCTTGGGAGCTGAGGGTGAGATTTTCGCCTTCTAAATGGTACTTGCCATCTTTGTAAAACTCAGAGGCTGCGCAGTCCAGCGCGAGCACGATGTCTTCGCCGGCTTTGTAGCCTGCTGCGTCGATGGCTTGCAAGATGAGTTCGATGGCTGCTTCGTGAACGCCATTGCCATCTTTGGCTTCTGTCGATGGCGCAAAGCCGCCTTCATCGCCTACAGCGGTGCTCATGCCTTTGTCATGCAAGATTTTCTTGAGCGCGTGGAACACTTCCGCACCATGGCGCAGCGCTTCGCGGAAGCTCTTTGCGCCCACAGGCACGATCATGAATTCTTGCAAATCGAGATTGTTATTCGCATGCTCGCCGCCGTTGATCACGTTCATCATCGGCACAGGGAGTTGCACAGCATGCATCCCGCCAAAATAGCGATACAACGGCAAACCAGCTTCTTCAGCAGCAGCGCGCGCCACAGCCATGCTGACGGCCAGCATCGCGTTCGCGCCGAGCTTGGATTTATTGTCTGTGCCATCGAGCTCGATCAAAGTTTTGTCGAGGAACGCTTGCTCAGAAGCATCGAGGCCGAGCACAGCATTAGAGATTTCCACATTGATGTGGCCCACCGCTTTGAGCACGCCTTTGCCAAGGTAGCGGCTCTTATCTCCATCACGCAGCTCAATCGCCTCACGCGAGCCGGTTGACGCGCCCGAGGGCACAGCCGCACGGCCCATCACGCCGCTCTCCAGCAACACATCGCACTCCACGGTGGGGTTGCCACGGCTGTCTAATACTTCGCGGCCTACGATATCAACGATTGCACTCATTTTTTCACTCTCCAAATAAAAACTGAAAACCTTTAGGTAACGCGAAAACCGCGAAAGAGCTCAAGAAACGCTAAACGAAAAACTATTTTGTTTCGCGTTTTTGCGTCTTTTAGTGCTTTTCGCGTTACCTAGTCTTTTTGACTAATCACACACCTTCTACCATCACCATCCGCATCACCCCCGCGTTTTTGCGTAGCGTGATCGCATGTTGGTAAGTCTCGCTCGCGTACCACTTCTTCGCCGTAGCGCTGTCTGCAAACTGCAAGATCACCATCCGCGATGGCTTCCAGTCGCCTTCAAACAATTG
>JAYVJQ010000073.1:0-11899 GCA_043769055.1 Allobrachymonas sp. | reverse complement strand
GCTTGGCGAAGCACCCGTGAGGGCTCAGAGTTCTTTGCAGATTTAAGTAAGCATGCCAGTGCGCAATCAGGGCTACGCTTGCAGTTTGACTATCAGCCTTAGTTTCTGAACAAATCGAGGATTGTTTTCTTCTCTTCAGCTGCCGCCGGCACAGTTTTCGCACCCGTGCCCGTGCCTCCGACGGGCGTACTGCCCTCGGGCATCGGATCACCTAATCCCAAGCTGTTGATGCCATTGCCGCGCGCAAATTCATCGTAGAACCATTCGCCGCCGATATTAAGGACACCTTCTGGCGCTACTGCCTCCATCACCGGCACACCTTTGAGCGCAGTTTCCATGTAACTGATCCACACGGGCAGTGACAAGCCACCGCCCGTCTCGCGGTCGCCCAGCTTGCGTGGCGTGTCGTACCCAATCCAGCTGACGGCCACGGAAGTGGGGTGGTAGCCGGCAAACCAAGCATCAATCGAATCATTGGTCGTGCCGGTTTTGCCATATATATCGGGGCGCTTCAAAGTCGCTTGCGCGCGCGCGGCAGTACCCGAGCGGGTGATCTCTTGCATCAAACTGGTCATCACAAAAGCATTGCGGGCATCAATGCCGCGCATGCTTTCATCCAAGGGGGGCGGCTTGAAATCCAGCAAGACGCGGCCGCGCTGGTCAGTGATTTTGGTGATCACATGCGGATTGACGCGGTAGCCACCGTTGGCAAACACCGCATAGCCCGTGGCCATTTGCATCGGCGTGACCGAGCCTGCGCCCAAGGCCATGGTGAGGTAGGGCGGGTGTTTGTCGGCATCAAAGCCGAAGCGTGTGATCCAATCTTGCGCAGTTTGCGCACCGACTGATTGCAAGATGCGAATCGAGATCATGTTTTTCGATTTTGCTAGGCCGCGCCGCATCGACATGGGACCGTCAAACGTGCCGTCATAATTCTTAGGTTCCCATGCTTGGCTGCCCGTCACGCCGGCATCAAAAAACAGCGGAGCATCGTTGATCACGGTCGCGCCTGAGAAGCCTTTTTCTAGTCCGGCGGAGTAAATGAAGGGCTTGAAGCTGGAGCCCGGTTGCCGCCACGCTTGGGTCACATGGTTGAACTTGTTTTTATCGTAGTCAAAGCCGCCCACCAGCGCACGCAGTGCGCCCGTGCGCGGATCGAGCGCGACGAATGCGCCTTCCACTTCGGGTAATTGTGTGATCTCCCAAGTACCTTTGGGCGTTTTAACCACGCGGATGATCGCGCCACGGCGGATTTTGATATTGGGAGCAGCTTTGTCTGCCAAACCTGATTGCGCCGGCTTCAAGCCGTCGCCCGTGATTTCCAATTGCTCGGCATTGCGGCGCAGCGCCACGATTTTCTTAGGGCTTGCCTCCAGCACCACGGCTGCCATCACTTCATCGTTGTCAGGGCGTTCGGCCAGCGCATCGTCCACCGCCTCTTCGACTTCGTCTTTGGCTTGCGGCAGCTCAATGAATTTTTCAGGGCCGCGATAGATCTGACGGCGCTCAAAATCCATGATGCCCTTGCGCAGGGCGCGATAGGCGGCCATTTGCTCGCCTGATTTGATGGTGGTGTACACATCCAAGCCGCGTGTGTAGGTTTCTTCGCCATACTGCGCAAAGATCAGCTGGCGCACCGTCTCGGCCACGTACTCAGCATGCACACGGGAAGTGTCTGGGCCGTTGCGTACCTTCACATCTTCAGCGCGCGCCACCACGGCCTGCTCTTGGGTGATGAAGCCGTTTTCCTGCATGCGGTCAATGATGTAGAGCTGGCGGCGCTTGGCGCGCTGGTAGTTTGCAATTGGGTTGGCGGTGGAGGGGAATTTGGGCACGCCTGCGAGCATGGCAGCTTCGGCAATACTGATATTTTTAAGTGGTTTGCCAAAATAAGCTTCCGATGCTGATGCAAAGCCATACGCCCGATTGCCCAGATAAATCTGGTTCATATAAACCTCCAAGATTTGCTCCTTGGTCAGGGCGTGTTCGAGCTTGAAGGTCAGCAATATTTCATAAATTTTGCGAGTGAAGGTCTTTTCATTAGAAAGATAGACATTGCGCGCTACCTGCATGGTGATGGTCGATGCGCCTTGGCTTTTGGCACGCCCTATATTGGCCAGCGCAGCGCGCACCAAACCAATGTAGTCCACCCCGCCATGCGAGAAAAAGCGCGCATCTTCAATCGCCAGCACCGCTTCGCTCACGTGCTTGGGCATGTCACTCAGGCGGGTGAGGTTGCGGTGCTCCTCACCAAATTCGCCCAGCAAAGCGCCGTCAGAGGAAAACACCCTCAGCGGCAACTTGGGGCGATAGTCGGTTAAATCCGACACATCGGGCAAATTGGGATAAGCCGAGGCCAAGGCCAAGCCAAGTGCAAAGGCCACGCACAGCACGCCGGCAAGGGCTAAGCCCCCGGCCCATGCAAAAACGCGAAGCAGCTTTTTTTTCCAGCCGTTGCTAGAAGCGTTATTGGAGGAGAGGCCGCCGGAGGAGCCAGATGAGGAGGAGTTAGAAGAGTCTTGCATAAACAATGGCTTTATTATAGGAAGCAGGGTGAAGCAAGGGTGAAGTTCTTCTGAGACCAGCTCGTTGTGTGTAAGCTGTCTATATGCACATATTAAAACCCCCTGGCGCTGAAAGCCTGAAAATTTAACGAGTAGTTACGAATCCACAAGCGTGGGATTTTGACAACGCTGTAGATACTGTAAAAAAGAAAAAACCCTTGTTGAACAAGGAACTTACTGCTAGTATTGAAATAACTTCTTAAGTTTCAAGTGCCAATTCGTCTATCATCCGATACCGATGGTCTTCTAACCAGAACATTTTTAAATTGGAGTTTCGCTTGGTTTCGCTAGCCAATCTTTTCAGCCGCCAACCAGCCCCTTTAGTGGGTCTGGATATCAGCAGTTCCAGCGTCAAGCTGGTGGAGCTGGGGCGCAACAAAGCCGGCGCGTGGGTGCTTGAGCGCTGCGCCACCGAGCAACTCGAACGCGGTTGGATCACCGATGGCAATGTCGAGAAATTCGACGAAGTCGCCGAAGCCATCCGCAAAGTCGTCAAAAAAAGCGGCACGCGCACCAAAAACGTGGCCATGGCGCTGCCAGCTTCTGCTGTCATTACCAAAAAAATCGTGCTGCCCGGCGGCATGACAGACGCTGAGCTAGAAGTGCAGGTTGAATCCGAAGCCAACCAATACATTCCCTTCTCCTTGGATGAGGTGAGTTTGGATTTTTGCGTCGTAGGCCCAAGCGCCAGCTCGGTGGGCGATGTGGATGTGCTGATTGCCGCCTCGCGTAAAGAGAAAGTGCAAGACCGTCAAGGTTTGGCAGAAGCTGCAGGCTTGAAACCCGTGGTGCTGGATGTGGAATCCTATGCTTCGCGCTTGGCGACTCGCCGCTTGGTGGAGCAATTTCCTGAAGGCGGTAAAGATGCCTTGGTCGCCTTGTTTGAACTCGGTGCCATGACCACCAGCATGCAAGTGATGAAGAATGAAGAAGTGGTGTATGACCGAGATCAAGCTTTTGGTGGCGCGCAACTGACCCAACTCATCGTGCGCCAGTATGGTTTTTCGCCAGAAGAAGCCGAAAGCAAAAAGCGTAGTGGAGAAATGCCCGAAGACTACGACTCTGCCGTGCTGCGTCCTTTTGTCGAGAACATGGCCCAAGAGATTGGCCGCGCCTTGCAGTTCTTCTTCACCAGCACGCCGCACAACCGTGTGGACTATGTGATGTTAGCGGGTGGCTCATCTTCTTTGCCCGGTTTGACCGATGCAGTGACCGCGCAAACATCGTTTAACTGCCAAGTGCTCAACCCGTTTGACGGCATGGACATTGCCTCCGGCATCAAAGAAAGCAAGATGCGCCGCGAAGCACCTTCTTACCTGAGCGCCTGCGGCTTGGCGATGAGGAGGTTTCTCCAGTGATTCTAATTAACCTACTCCCGCACCGCGAAGAAGCGCGCAAGCGCCGCAAAGAAGCGTTTTACGTCTCACTAGGAATTGCTGCTCTGGTGGGTGGCGTGATTTGCGGCGTGGTTTACGCGGCTTATCAAGCGCAAATTTCTGCACAAAACGATAAAAATACATTCCTTCAGGCTGAAATTAAAAAGCTGGAGAACGAGATCAAAGAAGTTTCAACGCTTCAAGCAGAAATTGCAGCATTGCGCGCTCGACAGCAAGCGGTTGAGTCTTTGCAAGCAGACCGCAATATGCCAGTCTATTTGCTGACGGAGCTGGTCAAGCAATTGCCCGATGGCGTTTACGTGTCCTCAATGAAGCAAGATAATGTGAATTTGAGCTTGATCGGAACGGCGCAATCTCAAGAAAGGGTATCCGAGCTTTTGCGTAACTTAGCCAACAACAGCCAATGGTTCACGCGCCCACAACTGATAGAAATCGTTGCTTCGAATGTGAGTTTATCGCCACGTGATCAGCGCCGAGTTTCAAATTTTTCGATTCGTGTGCAAATCCTCAAACCCACTGATGTGCTCAAGCCTGCGCCAGCGGCTTCCAAGGCACAAGAGCCGAAGAAAGTTTGAGGGACATCATGGCAACCAAACAAAAATCAAGTATCGATTTTGCGCAGCTCAACGAGAAGCTGACTTCCCAGTTTCGCGGTCTCAATCCCAACGATCCCTCGGTGTGGCCAGCATTGCCCCGCTATGGTTTGTGCCTCTTGCTAACCATCGCAGTAGTCGTGGCACTCTGGTTTTTATGGCTCAAAACTTCGGACGAAGAGTTAATTGCGGCCCGTGCTAAGGAAGTGACTTTGAAAGAGGATTACAAGAAAAAACTCGTGCAAGCAGTTAATTTGGACACGCTCAAGAAGCAACGCGAACAAGTTCAGCAATACGTAACTCAGTTAGAAAAGCAGCTGCCAAGCAAAGCTGAAATTGATGCACTGTTGTCGGATATCAACCAAGCCGGTTTGGGCCGCAGTCTGCAATTTGACTATTTCAGGCCGGGTGCTGTGGCGGTTAAAGAGTACTATGCGGAATTGCCAATTTCTTTAAAGATTACGGGTAGATACCACGACATAGGCGCTTTTGCCAGTGATATTGCCAATCTTTCCCGAATCGTCACTTTGAATAACTTGAGTTTGACTCCTGGGCGAGACGGGGCATTGGGTTTGGAATCGACCGCAAGAACGTACCGCTATCTTGACCCCGAGGAAGTGAAAGCGCAAAGCAAGCCTGCTGCTGCGCCGGGAGTAAAAAAATGATGCGCCTAAATCGAGTGTTGATACCCTTGTTGCTAGTGATTCCACTAGCGGGTTGTTTTGGCGACAATGAGCAAAACCTTAAACAATGGATGCTCGAACAACGCAACTCAACCAAGCCCAGTGTCGCGCCCATACCAGAGCCTAAGAAGTTTACCCCAGCCGGCTACACCGCTGATCTGTCGACTGATCCATTCAGTAATCAAAAATTGGCACAAGCACTTAAGCGTGAATCCACGCAGGCAACCGCCAACGCTGCATTGGTCGCTCCCGAGCTCAATCGCCGCAAAGAAGCGCTAGAGGCATTCCCCCTCGATGCCATTGCGATGGTGGGGACGATGCAACCCAAAGGCGTACCAGTGGCATTGGTGAAGGTTGACAAATTGCTGTACCAAATTCGAGTGGGCAATTACCTCGGTCAAAACTATGGCAAGGTGACCAAAGTCTCAGAAACGGAATTGGTATTACGCGAAATCGTGCAAGACGCAGCTGGCGAGTGGATAGAGCGCCAAGCGAGCTTGCGGCTACAAGAGAGTTCAAAATGAAACAAAACCCATTTTTTTCACGCATCGGCTTGCGTTGTATAGTAACAGGTGCACTCGCTATCCTTGCAAGTTGGCCTGCATGGGCGCAAAACGCTATTCAGAATATCGCAGCAACCCTACAAGGTGGGGTAGAGATCGTGCGCATCGATTTTGCGCAACCACTTGCTGCCGTACCCTCGGGGTTTTCTATTCAAACGCCCGCGAGAATTGCCTTGGACTTTCCAGGCATTAACAACAGTTCGGGTAAAAATGCTGTAGACATTAATCAAGGCAACCTCCGTTCTGCCAACATCGTACAAGCTGGTGAGCGTACTCGTGTGGTGCTCAATCTCAAGCAGGCAGCCGGATATAAAACAGAATTAAAAGGCAATAGTCTGTTGATTTCTTTGGAGTCCGTTGCTACTGCATCAACTGTCCCTGCTGCTGCTGTTTCTGCTGCGCAACCGACCTTCGCCGAAGTTCGAAGCCGAGAAGTGCAAAGCCTCAAAGATGTTGATTTTCGCCGCAGCCAAGATGGCGCGGGCCGTGTGGTGGTGGATCTTCCCAGCAATCAGGTTGGCGTGGATATCAAGCAACAAGGCGCTATCTTGGTGGTGGAGTTCCTCAAAACAAGCTTACCCGAGGGCCTACGCCGACGCCTTGATGTAGCAGACTTTGGCACCCCTATTCAATTGGTGAGCACCACACAAGTGGGTGATCGTGTGCGCATGGTGATTGAGCCCAAAGGTTTGTGGGAGCACAGTGCTTACCAAAGCGACAACCAATTCGTGCTTGAGGTGCGTCAGCAGAAGATTGATCCCACCAAGCTCACCCAGGGCCAGAGCTATAGCGGTGAGAAGCTTTCTCTGAATTTTCAAAATATTGAAGTGCGCTCGCTATTGCAAGTCATCGCAGACTTCACCAATTTCAACGTCGTGACATCTGATACTGTCAGTGGTGCTGTCACTTTGCGTCTCAAAGATGTGCCATGGGATCAAGCCCTAGATATTATTCTTCAAGCTAAAGGCTTGGGCATGCGAAAGAATGGCAACGTACTCTGGATAGCTCCTAAAGATGAGCTTGCGTCCAAGGAGAAACAAGATTTAGAAGCTAAAGCTGCTCTACAAACTTTGGAGCCAGTTCGCTCACAAGCATTTCAGCTCAACTACACAAAAGCCGCAGAAATTGCGGCGCAGTTAAGCGCAGCGACAGGCACTGGCACTAATCAAACGCGCATACTTTCCTCGCGCGGGAGTGTGGTGGCTGAACCTCGTACCAATCAATTGTTCATCACCGATATTCCCGTGAAATTAGAGGAAGTGCAAAATCTGATCAGCAAATTGGATGTGCCGGTGCGTCAAGTCATGATTGAAGCGCGCATTGTTGAGGCATCTGATCAATTTGGCAAATCTCTTGGCGCAAAGCTAGGTGCGAATGATTTGCGTGGTGTGCGTGGTGGCGATGCTGGTTTTGGGCTAGGCGGTGGTAACCGCGTAGCTTGGGGCACCAACTATGGAAACGTAGTCGGCACTACAGGAACACAAGGTGGCTCAGTCGATACAGCAGGCACATTCTTCAATTTGCCAGCCGTCGGACAAAATGGATTTGGTGCTGCCAGCGTAGCATTGTCCATTTTTAATTCCTCCGCCAATCGCTTTTTGAATCTAGAACTGTCTGCCCTGGAAGGCGATGGCAAAGGCCGCATTGTGTCTAGCCCTCGTGTGATCACAGCAGATCAAACACGCGCATTAATCGAGCAAGGCACAGAGCTTCCATATCAAGTGGCGAGTTCTAGCGGCGCAACATCGATTGCCTTCCGAAAAGCCAACTTAAAGCTTGAAGTCACACCTCAAATCACGCCAGAAGGCAATATTATTTTGGATGTTGATGTCAACAAAGACAGTGTGGGGCAAGCAACTGCCGCCGGTTTTGCAATCAATACCAAACACATCAAGACCCAAGTCTTGGTTGAAAACGGTGGCACCGTGGTGATTGGTGGAATTTTCGAGTTGACTGAAACAGAAAGTGAAACTCGTGTTCCCTTCTTATCTGATATTCCAGTGGCCGGCAACTTGTTCAAGCAGCGCCAAAAAAGCGCAAACAAGCAAGAATTGTTGGTTTTTATCACGCCTCGCATGATTTCTGATCGGGCAGCAGCAAGATAATTGCTCTGATTCTGATAGCATATCCATCATTAATTTTAGGGAATATCCATGAAACGCTTTCTGTTATGGGTGAGTTTGAGCTTGGTTGTTTTACTGACGGCTTGTGGGGGTGGAGGTGGTAGCGCTGGTTCCACAGCATCGGGGTCTACGGGCACTGGATCTACAGGAAGTGGATCTACAGGAAGCGGATCAACAACTATTACTCCGACAGTAGTTGTTTCTGTTGTCAATTCGTTAGGTAGCATAACCAATAAAATTTCTGTGGGATCGTCGTTTTTTGCGCGGGCGACTGTAACGGGTGCAAATGGACTTCCCGTGGTTGGCCGACTAGTAAACTTCACAGTCGGTGATGCAAGCAAAGTGGTTTTGAGTGATTTGACTGCATTAACCAACTCAGCTGGAGTTGCTAGTGTCTCGATCAGTCCTGTAGCGGTGTCATCTTCTGGTGCCACCGTCTTGGGTGCATCAGCTTTAATCAACTCGGTCAGTTACCTTGGGCAGTACGATTTTGAAATATCGGCTGGAAGCTTGAGTTTGTCCTCAATCAGTGCAGGGGCAACAAATCTTGCGTCAGCCGGTAATACGAACTTAAGCACCACCGCTTTGCTAGGTGGTACTCCTTCGAGTCTTCCAATAAGCGTTGTCTATAAAGCCTCTTGTGGGTCTATTAATGGGCAAGTATCTTCTAGTGGTGTTGCAGTAACAACAAATGGCTCGGGTATAGCGCTGGCAAGCTATGAATCGATTGATGTAAGTGGAAATCTATGTAATGGCTTAATTCGTATCGATGCAACCACTGTTGGTTTGTTGACGGCCAGTTCGCTGACAATTACGGTTGCTCCCCCCGTAGCAAATGCAATTTCTTATATTGGTGCAACGCCCTCAAGAATTTTTGTATCTGGCTCTGGAGCACTAGAGCGTAGTGAAGTTAAATTCAAAGTATTTTCTGGTGCTTCGGCTTTGCAGAATGTTAGCGTGACTTTTAGCCTAGTGACCAACCCTTCCGGTGTGGGAATTGGTTCTGCAGGCGCACTTGCACCAGTGACTGTTGTTTCCAACAGCTTGGGCGAGGTGAGCGTTAGTGTATTTTCTGGAACACAACCTGGACCTGTAAAACTACGTGCACACTTAGTAAGTAATTCTTCAATTTTTGCTGAGTCGCAGAATTTAACAGTCGCTTCTGGCCCTCCTTCTCAGCGCTTCATGGACTTGTCTGTCTCAGTCTTCAACATTGAGGGTTGGGCAATCAGTGGCATTACTACTAAACTGACCGTAAGAGTAGCTGACCGGCAAGGTAATTCTGTTGAGGATGGAACCATTGTGAACTTCACTGCGGAAGGTGGTCAAGTGGCATCTAGCTGTGCCACGGTTCGTGTGAACGATATTTCATCATGTTCAGTAGACTTTACTTCACAAAATCCTCGTCCTGCTGGGGGACGTGTTTCTGTTTTAGCATTTCTTGAGGGGACGAAGGATTATGTTGACTTAAACGGCAACAACCGATATGACCCTGGAGTTGATACATTGATCAATCTAGGGGATGCGTATCGTGATGACAACGAAGACAGTGTTTATTCTGCCGCTTCTGACGGGTTTATCGTCTCTAGAGGGGGGGCGACAGCTTGTACGGGAGGTAGTGCACCTGTGCCTAGTCGAGAAAATACTTGTGATTCTTCTTTAAGTACGACGGTACGTCGGCAGACAGTTATACTTTTTTCATCAACCCAGCCAGACATTGAGGTTACTTATTTGGCTACGGATGGTTTGGATGCGAAAATTAGAAGTCGAGATAACACCTTGCTCCCCATGCCAGCGGGTACTATTGTCACTGCTGAAGCAAGCGGTGGAACCTGTGCTGTAGATAAGCAGTTTGGCTCTCCAGTCGTTAATGTGCTTCCCGGAACTAACCCCAACGCCGATCTGGCCACTGATTTCTCGGTAACTTTAAAAAATTGTGCTCTCGGTAATATAATTTTTATCAACGTGACATCGCCCAGTGGTCTTAAAACTACCCAAGGCTTTCGTATTTTGTAAGTGATCACCCTCATCGGTCTCCCCGGTTCTGGTAAATCGACAGTGGGTCGGCAGCTTGCGCGCAGGCTGTCGGCCCATTTTGTTGATTCTGACCAGTTGATTGAGCAGCGCTTGGGTTGCTCGATCAGGGAGTATTTTGAGCGCGAGGGTGAGGCGGCTTTTCGGGATGTGGAGGAGGTGGTGCTGGAAGAGGTGGTGAGTGCTGACTCTCTGGCTCAAGCTGACCAATTGGATCAGCACAGCGGTCAGCCGAAGAATTCACAACAAGTGCTGTCTACCGGTGGTGGCTCGGTATTGCGGGAGTCCAATCGCTCATTGCTGCGCGGCAGTGGCAGGGTGGTGTATTTGCGCGCTACGCCGGAGGATTTGTATCGGCGGCTACGGCATGACCGTAATCGGCCTTTGTTGCAGGGTGTGGATCCGATGCAGCGCTTGCGGGATTTGTATGCGCAGCGCGATCCGCTCTACCGGGAGACGGCGCATTTTCAGATCGAGACCGGCCGACCCAGCGTGTCAACCTTGGTCAACATGATTGTGATGCAGCTAGAGCTGGCGGGCTCGAACGCTACGACGCCAGAGCCGATTCAAAGCGCTTAGCGCAAGGCCGTATTGGGGCTCAAGGCAAATCTTTGTTGGAATCTGGCGCTGCACCATCTCGCGGGCCGATGCGGCCCATGCGGGATTTGAGGCTTTTGGCTTCGCCGTCTATTACCAGGCCATACAAAGTCGCGTTCGCGGCTACTTTTTTCACATAATCGCGGGTTTCGGCAAACGGCACATTCTCTGCCCAAGCCGCGCCTTCCATGATCGGGCCATTGCGCCAAGCGCGCGGGCGGCTGGGGCCAGCGTTGTAGGCAGCGGCGGCAAGAGGCCCGGAGCCTTGAAAATCATCGAGTACGAGTTTGAGGTAAGCCGTGCCGATGGCGATGTTGGTGTCGCGGTCGTTGAGTTGATCGACTGTGAAGCGATTGAGGCCGATTTTGTTGGCTGTCCAGCGCGCAGTCGCTGGCATGACTTGCATGAGGCCCGATGCGCCTACATGGGAGCGCGCATCCATGTTGAAGCGCGATTCTTGGCGGATCAGGCCATACACATAGGCTGGATCAAGATTGATTTCGCGGCTACGTTTGACCACAGCATCTCGAAATGGCGTGGGAAAGCGCTGATCTTCATGAAAAGCGTCTTTGGTGCGCTCGCTGGTGTTGATGCAGCGATCCCAGACCTCGCGTTGGCAGGCAAACTCTGCGGCTGCCAATAGATCACGATCATTCATGCCGCCGCGTGTGTGCAAGTTGGTGGTGTAGTTCCACTCGCGCACACCGTCAGAGCGCAGGCCAATGGCGATGGCGTAGAGTGCGCGGTTGAGACCCGGATTCAGGCGAGTCGCTTCTTTTTCGATAGCACTCAACGTAGGTGGAATGCCGGGGAGAAGCAGTTTTCGGCCTAATTCTTCGGTGGCGAGAATTTCATAGAAGCCGCGCGGTGAGGCAATACTCTCCAACAGGGTATGCGCTTCTTGCAGTTCGGGGCGCAACACGAGGGTGGGTGTGTTGCCTGTAGGCGCGGTGTTGATCTGCTCGGGCTTGCCTTTGGCGGTTTCGCGCAAAGCGCGGGCTTTCCAATAGACCCAAGTGGCATCTTTACGGCCTTCATCGCTCATGGCGTTGATTGCTGCAAGCACCACAGGCCAGCCCTGAGCCGCCGTGGTGGCGCGCAGGGCGGTGCGGGCTTTCCAGCCGAGCAAGTCATCGTTCAAATGCTCATTGCGGGCTTTGGCGTAATGCTCGCCCGCCTCGGCAGAGAGCTTGAGATTGGCTTGCTTGCCAATCACCGCCCATACCCAGCTGCGCTCCTCGGGCGAGAGTTGTACTTGCCATTTGCTCTCTAAAGCCGCAGCAGCAGCTTCGGCATCGTTGCTGGCCAATTTGATCAGCGCAAGGGTTATCAGCTCTTTGCGCGT
>JAYVJQ010000072.1:0-2999 GCA_043769055.1 Allobrachymonas sp. | reverse complement strand
ATCGACGGTTTGGCCGATTTCTTGCAAAGCTTGGCTTGCGGGTACATCGCCGCGCAGGGCGGATTGGGTTTGTGTTTTGAGCACGGCCAGTGGTGTGCGAAGCTGGTGGGCGGCATCGCGCACGAAGCGTTTTTGGTGTTGCAGCAAGTGATCGAGGCGGCTCATGAGTTGGTTGTTGGCCTCCAAGAGTGGCAGCAATTCTCGCGGCGCATGTTGCGTTTGCACCGCGCTCAAATCATTGTCCTCGCGCGCGGCAATCGATGCGCTGATCTCGCGCACGGGCCGCACACTGCGCTGCACCACCCACACCACCACAGCGGCAATCACTGCCAGCAGCAAGGCTTGCCGCCAAAGCGTGCTGATGAGTATTTGCCGCGCCAGCGCCTCGCGCAGCTCCAAAGTCTCCGCCACTTGCACTGTGGCCATGCCCACGCCGCCACTGCCCGAGACGGGTTGCAACAGCACCGCCACGCGCACAGCAGCGCCATCGACCGCATCGTCATAAAAATCTACCAGCGCAGCATACGGCGGCTGATCGGCATTCTTGCCTTGCCACAACTTGAGTGCATCAAAACCCGAAACCATCTCGCCCGAAAAGCCCGTCACGCGGTAAAACATGCGGCTGCGGTTATCGGCCTCAAACGCTTCTAGCGCCGCGTAAGGCACGCGCGGCACCAAGCGTAGGGCCGCTCCATCGCCCTGCACATCGAGTTGCTCGGCAATGGTTTTGGCAGAAGCCAGCAAGGTGCGGTCATAGGCCGTGTTGGCCGCAGTCAAACTTTGCTGATACAGAATCGCGCTGTCGATGAGCACAAACAGCATCACGGGCAGCAAAATGCCCCAGAGCAAACGTTGACGCAGCGAGCTGTGCTTCAAGCGTCGGCGCAGTGACATATTTTTCACGCCAATTCTTCTTTCAGCAAATAACCCAAGCCGCGCAAGGTGACAAGCTTGAGCCCGCTTCCAGCGAGTTTTTTGCGCAAGCGATAAGCCACCACTTCAATCGCGTCAAGCTGCACATCGGTTTGGTCGGGGAACACACGCGCGCTTAGTTTCTCTTTAGGCAGGGCGTGACCCATGCGGTCAAACAGTGCCGCCAACAAGGCAGATTCGCGTGGACTCAGCTCCAAGGCTTGCCCTTTCACATACAATGCACCACTCTCAAAATGATAGCTAACTGTGCTTATTTCATGCCGGCTAAAAGTCATTTTTTCTTCAAAGGCAGGTGAAAAAACTGTTTCAGAGGGAGCGCGCGCGCGCGCACGCACCAGCGCCCGAATGCGCGCTTCCAGCTCATCCAAATCAAAAGGCTTGGGCAAATAATCATCAGCCCCCGTGTTGAGCCCCAGAATTCGATCACCCACTGTGCCGCGCGCCGTGAGAATGATCACAGGGGTGTTCAGCCCGAGCTTGCGCGCTTCGCTCAAAATTTCTAAGCCATCTTTGCCGGGCAGTGAAAGATCCAGCAGCACCACATCCAAGGACAAGCGCTGCCAGACCACCAGCGCCTCCTCGCCACTCGCACACGCCTGCACCAGCCAACCCAAGCGCGTGAGCGAGCGCACCAGCGTCTCGCGCATGGTTTTATCGTCTTCGACCAAAAGCAGCTTCATCCCCGCATTTTCCCTGATGATTTCTGACAGCCGATCGACAGCTTGGCAGGCATACTCACATCATCCCCTATTTTTTAGTTTCAGGAGACTCACCATGCGTCGCGACGATTTTCTCAAATCCCTTTTGGCAGCCGCAGCAGCGGCCAGTTTGCCTGGCATCGCTAGCGCAGCCACCACTTTGAAGATGATGATTCCTGCCAACCCCGGCGGTGGCTGGGATGGCACGGGCCGCGCTTTGGGCAAGGCCTTGACCGAGGCTAAAGTGTTTGACACCGTACAGTTTGAAAACAAAGGCGGCGCAGCCGGCGCGATTGGGCTGGCGCAGTATGTGAACAGCGCCAAAGGCGATCCCAACTCTCTCATCATGATGGGTGCGGTCATGCTGGGCGGCATCATCACTGGCAAGCCGCCGGTGAACATCACGCAATGCACGCCGATTGCGCGCTTGACGAGCGAGTTCAATGTGTTTGTCGTTCCTGCGGCTTCGCCGTTCAAAAACATGAAAGATGTGGCCGAGGCGATGAAAAAAGATCCCGGCAGCGTTAAAGTGGGCGGCGGCTCGCGCGGTTCCACCGAGCATATTGCAGCCAGCATGATGGCGCGTGCAATTGGTGTGGACCCAAAGAAAGTTAACTATGTGCCTTTCCGTGGCGGTGGCGAGGCCGTGGCGGCCATCATCGGCGGCAATGTGAGCATGGGCGGCTCAGGCTATAGCGAATTTGCTGAACACATCAAATCAGGCAAGATGCGCGCGATTGGCGTGACCAGCGAGAAGCGCCTCAAAGGTATTGATGTACCCACGCTCAAGGAGCAAAGCATTGATGTGGTGCTGGGCAACTGGCGCGGCGTATACGGCGGTCCTGGCATCACGCCTGCGCAGCAAGCCGATTTGGTGAAAGCCGTTGTGGCCGCTACCAAGACTAAATTCTGGCAAGACGAGCTGGAGAAAAATGGCTGGACGTCTGCCTTGCTGACTGGCAAAGACTTCGGCGAGTTTGTGGACAACGATTTCGCCAACCTGCGCGGCACGATGTACCAAGCTGGCATGCTCTGAGGCGCATCACCATGAGCTCCCAACGCACCGAAACCTGTGTAGGCGCAGCCTGCCTACTCTTGGGGGCCGCACTTGCTTGGGGGGCCACCAGCATTTCTTCTGAAGCAGGCTATTCGGGTGTGGGGCCGAATTTTCTGCCCTGGGTGGTGTCCATTGCGTTGGCGGTCTGCGGTGGGTTGCTGCTGGTGCAATCTTTGACGGGCGGCTTTCGTGGCCGCGAAGCGCCTGAAGGCGCGGCCAGCGGGGATTGGCTTTCTTTTGTGTGGATCAGCGCCGCTTTACTGCTCAATGCTTTGTTGATTACACGCATCGGCTTCATTGCCAGTTGCACG
>JAYVJQ010000071.1:0-6557 GCA_043769055.1 Allobrachymonas sp. | reverse complement strand
CTGCTTTGGCGGCACGCAAAGTTTCTATGAACATGACTCAGCGCAGATTGGCCTGCCGATGCGGTTTTCTGTCTACCAGCCGCCTGCTGCAAAGTTGGGCGCTGTGCCAGCCGTCGTTTATTTGGCGGGTTTGACCTGCAATGAAGAAACTTTTCCTGCCAAAGCTGGTGCGCAGCGCGTGGCGGCTGAGTTGGGCTTGGCCTTGATCGCGCCCGATACCAGCCCGCGTGGCACGCAGATTGAAGGGCAGGCGGATAGTTGGGATTTTGGTGTGGCTGCAAGCTTTTATCTCGATGCTGCGCAACAGCCTTGGGCGCAACATTGGCGCATGGAAAGTTATCTTGTTGATGAGCTGCTAGTTCAGATTGGCAAGCAATTGCCCATCGACACGCAGCGGCTGGGCATCACGGGGCACTCCATGGGCGGGCATGGCGCTCTCACCTTGGCTTTGCGGCATGCAGGATTTTTTAAATCACTTTCTGCATTCGCGCCGATTTGCGCGCCCATGCAATGCCCTTGGGGGCGCAAAGCACTCACGGGCTATTTGGGCGCAGATGAAAAGCTTTGGGCGCAGCATGATGCGTCAAAACTGATGCGCGCGCATGGCAAAGCTTTGCTGCCCAGCAATATCTTGATCGATCAAGGTTTGGCCGATAAGTTCTTGCAAGAGCAATTGCATCCGCATCTCTTGGAAGATGCGTGTAAGCAGGTGGGGCAAGCATTGCTCGTGCGCAGGCATGAAGGCTATGATCATGGCTACTATTTTGTGAGCACCTTCATAGAAAATCATCTGCGCCATCATGCTCAAATTTTGCAGGCCTTGTGATCATGCAACGTGCGAAGCAAGTGGAACAACCGATTAGCTTAGATGCTCTGCACAAGCCGCGCGCGACTTTGAAAGGTCGGCAGGTGCAAGCTCTGGCGCGGGATGAAGTGCAGCGCTTGATGCAAACGGTGTGGGCAGGCGAGCCACGGCGTGATTTGTTGATTGAGTATTTGCATGCCTTGAACGATGCCTTTGGTGCTGTGTTTGAGCGGCATATTGCTGCGCTGGCAGACTTGATGAAGCTCTCGCAGGTTGAAGTGTTTGAAGTGGCGAGCTTTTATCACCACTTTGAAATCTTGCGCGATGATGAAGCCGCGCCAAGCATTCGTGTGCGGGTGTGTCATGGGTTGAGCTGTGAAATAGCGGGAGCGAATGAGCTGTTGCGCAAGTTGCCGCACTTGCTGCAAGCCGATGTGAAAGTCGAATCTGTACCATGTATTGGGCGCTGTGAGCAAGCGCCTGCGGTGGCTGTGGGGCAGCGTAATCTTGGGCATGCCTCTATAGCGTCGGTAGAGCAGTGTTTAGATCAAAAACAGCATCTAGCCGGCGTATCTATTGCGCAGAGTGCTATTGATTTGATAGTCTATGAGCAGTATGTGCAAGTGGGTGGCTATGCTTTGGCGCGCGCACTGAGCAGTGGTGAGCGCGATGCAGAGAGCGTGATCACTGAGCTAGAGCATGCGGGCTTGCGTGGCTTAGGCGGTGCGGGATTTCCTGCGGGGCGCAAGTGGCGCATTGTGCGCGATCAACCAGCGCCGAAGCTCATGGCTGTGAATATCGACGAAGGCGAGCCGGGTACGTTCAAAGACCGTTGGTATTTGCAGCGCGATCCGCATCGGTTTTTAGAGGGCATGTTGATTGCAGCAATGGTGGTCGGCATTGATGCGATCTATATTTATCTGCGTGATGAATACCATGAGCTGCGGGAGATGCTGCATGCCGAGATTGCTAAATTGCAGGCTAATGCTCCATGTCCTTTGCCGAAGATTGAATTGCGGCGCGGCGCGGGCGCTTACATCTGCGGCGAAGAATCCGCGATGATTGAAAGCATTGAAGGCAAACGCGGCGAGCCGCGCCTGAGGCCGCCGTATATTGCGCAAGTGGGATTGTTTGGCCGGCCTACGCTCGAGCACAATTTTGAAACCCTGTATTGGGTGCGTGAGATTGTGGAAAAGGGCGGCGAGTGGTTTGCCTCACATGGCAGGAATGGCCGCAAAGGGCTGCGCAGTTTTAGTGTGAGCGGGCGGGTGAAAAGCCCCGGAGTCAAGCTCGCGCCTGCGGGCATCACGGCGAGAGAGTTGATTGATGAATATTGCGGCGGCATGCTGGCTGGACACGAGCTGTATGCCTACCTGCCGGGTGGCGCGAGTGGCGGGATTTTGCCTGCCTCGCTGGCCGATGCGCCGTTGGATTTTGATACTTTGCAGCAATATGGTTGTTTCATCGGCAGCGCAGCGGTGATTGTGCTGAGTCAGCAAGACAAGGCGCGCGATGCTGCGCTCAATATGATGAAATTCTTCGCGCATGAGAGCTGCGGCCAATGCACGCCTTGCCGTGTGGGCACGGATAAATCGGCGAGGCTCATGGAAGCAAAGCACTGGGATCAAGGCACTTTGAACGATTTGAGCACGGTGATGGTCGATGCCAGCATCTGCGGCTTGGGGCAAGCTGCGCCGAATCCGATGCTGTCTGTCTTGAAGTATTTTCCACACGAGGTGCAAGCATGAGTGGCCGCGATGTGATCAGCTTCGAGCTCGATGGCAAGGCTGTGCAAGCCATTCCCGGCGAGAGCATTTTGCAAGCTGCCAAGCGCAGCGGTGTGGAGATTCCGCATCTGTGCTTCAAAGAAGGCATGCGAGCCGATGGCAATTGCCGCGCTTGCGTGGTGGAGATTGAAGGCGAGCGCGTGCTTGCGCCCAGCTGCTGCCGCGCGCCGAGTGCTGGCATGAAGGTCAAAGCGCAGAGCGAGAGGGCGGTGAAGAGCCAAAAGATGGTGCTGGAGATGTTGCTTTCGGATATGCCGGAGCAGGGCTACAAGTGGAATGAAGATGATGCACAGTTACCTCATGGTGAGTTAAGTCAGTGGGCAAATCGCATGCAGGTGAAGGTGCGCGGCGAGCTCAAAGCCTTGCGCCGCGAGCAGCCGCAGGGCGATTTTTCTCATCCTGCGATGGCAGTCAACCTCGATGCCTGCATCCATTGCACCCGCTGCGTGCGGGCTTGCCGCGAGGTGCAGGTCAATGATGTGATTGGCTTTGCGTTGCGCGGCAGTCATTCAAGAATCGTGTTCGATCAAGATGACAGCATGGCAGAAAGCTCTTGCGTTGCTTGCGGCGAATGTGTGCAGGCTTGCCCGACTGGGGCGCTGATGCCTAAATCGCAGATCGGCTCGCAGAAAGTGGATAAAAAGGTTGATTCTGTTTGCCCGTATTGCGGCGTGGGCTGCCTGATCACCTACAACGTCAAAGACGACAAAATTGTCAGCGTCGATGGCCGCAAAGGCCCGGCGAATGATTCGCGCTTGTGTGTGAAAGGGCGTTTTGGCTTTGACTATGTGCACCACGAAGGGCGACTTACCAAGCCACTGATTCGCAAACCCGGTGTGCCGAAAAGCATTTTGCCACGCGATGCCGATTGGCACGAAGTATTCAGAGAAGCGTCGTGGGATGAAGCCTTGCAACTCGCTGGCGGCAAGCTCAAAGCCTTGCGCGATCAGCATGGCCCGAAATCCTTAGCCGGATTCGGAAGCGCCAAAGGCAGCAACGAAGAAGCCTATCTCTTCCAAAAGCTTGTGCGCACCGGCTTTGGCAGCAACAACGTGGACCACTGCACACGCCTGTGCCATGCCTCATCAGTTGCGGCGCTGCTTGAAGGCGTGGGCTCAGGCGCTGTGAGCAATCAGGTCAATGATGTGGCGCACAGCGAGGTGATTCTCATCATCGGATCGAATCCCACCTCGAACCACCCTGTAGCCGCGACGTGGATGAAGAATGCCGCGAAGCTGGGCACAAGGATCATTCTGGCCGACCCACGCAAAACCGACATCGCCCGCCATGCATGGAAGAGCTTGCAATTCAAACCCGATACCGATGTGCTGCTGCTCAATGCCATGCTGCATGAAATCATAGAAAAAGAGCTATTTTCCCGCGAATTCATTGCGCAACGTGCTATCAATTTTGAAGCATTGAAGGATCAGATCAAAAACTTCTCGCCAGAGTTGGTCGCGGAACTTTGCGGCATTGATGCCTCCACCATCAAAGAAGTGGCCCGCACTTTCGCCACCGCCAAGAGCGCCATGATTCTTTGGGGCATGGGCGTGAGCCAGCATGTGCATGGCACTGACAATGCGCGCTGCTTGATCGCACTGGCCACGATCACCGGGCAAATTGGCCGCCCCGGCACAGGCTTGCATCCGCTGCGTGGGCAAAACAACGTGCAAGGCGCAAGCGATGCGGGCTTGATCCCGATGATGCTGCCTAACTACCAGCGTGTGGATAACAAGGAGGCACATGCGTGGTTTGAAAACTTCTGGAATACGCGCCTCGACGATAAACCCGGCTACACCGTGGTCGAGATCATGCACAAGGCGCTGGCCCAAGAGAGCGACCCGCACAAAATTCGCGGTATGTATGTGATGGGCGAAAACCCCGCCATGAGCGACCCCGATCTGGCCCACGCTCGCCACGCGCTGGAGAGCCTAGAGCATCTCGTCGTGCAAGATATTTTCATGACCGAGACCGCATGGCTGGCCGATGTGGTGCTGCCTGCCAGTAGCTGGCCCGAGAAAACCGGCACGGTGAGCAACACCGACCGCATGGTGCAACTGGGCCGCCAAGCGCTGCCGCTGCCTGGTGATGCCAAACACGATCTGTGGATCATTCAGCAGCTTGCCAAGCAGCTCGGCTTGAATTGGAATTACGCGGGTGAACATGACGTAAGCCAAGGCAGTGGTGCAGCAGCCGTGTACGAGGAAATGCGCCAAGCCATGCACACCGCGATTGCAGGCATCACGTGGGAGCGGTTAGAGCGCGAAGGCTCAGTGACCTACCCATGCCTAAGCCAAGATGATCCCGGCCAAGCCACAGTCTTCCAAGACCGCGTGCCCACACCCGATGGCCGCATCAAACTGGTGCCCGCAGGCTTCATCCCCGCAGCAGAATCGCCTGACGAAGAGTTTCCGTATGTGCTCATCACAGGCCGCCAGCTCGAACACTGGCACACCGGCTCGATGACGCGCCGCGCCAGCATGCTCGATGCGATTGAGCCACAGGCCAGCGCCTCGATCAGCAGCGCATTGGCTGCTCAACTTGAAGTCAAAGCAGGTGAGATGATCGAAGTTCAATCACGACGCGGCAAGATCAGCTTGGCTGTGCGCATTGACGAAGGCACGCCGGAAAGAACAGTCTTCATTCCCTTTGCCTATGCCGAGGCCGCAGCCAACTTACTCACCCATGCAGCGCTTGATCCGTTTGGCAAGATTCCAGAATTCAAATATTGCGCCGTGGCATTGCACCGCGCATGAAATCATGTTTTAAGGTGTCAAAGCAAAAATTGCGAACCCATCGGCAGCTTCTTTGAGCAGCTTGATGTTTTTGTGATGAGGTAAGAACTTTTGCGCAGCGCTGGCGGAGCTGAACGTCATGGTGATGCCGGGCACGGGGAGAATGCGCCAGTTGTTATCGGCTGTGGGGTTGACCTTGCCGCCTGTGGCTTTGCTGCCATCGCGAAGGTATTCCACCAAGGCTTCGCGGTTTTCTTCCGGGGCATCGAGGATCACTTTGTCTGCACCGAGGGCGGGGAAGTTGCCGCCGCCAAATGCGCGGTAGTTGTTGGTGGCAACGACGAATTGTGCATTCAAGTCAATCGGCTGGCCGCTCCAGCGCAGGTTCTTCACGCGGCCTGCGCTGACGACACCAGTGGCAGTATTCATCAAGCCACGCGAGTCGAACTTGGGCGCTTGCGTTAAATCAAACTCGTAGGTCACGCCATCAATCGTGTCGAAATTGAAGCTGGGGAAGGCAGGGTTGAGCAGGTTTTGCTCGGGCGCGCCTTTGGGGTCAATGGTGTTGAACTGGCCTGCGCTCATCTCGATCCAATCGCGCACTTGCGCGCCGGTGAGCAGCACGGCCTTGAGCGTGTTGGGGAAAATGTAGAGATCAGCGACATTTTTAATCGCAATCGGGCCAGCGGGGATGTCGGTATAAAAGCTGGAGCCTTGGCGGCCACCGGCTTTGAAGGGGGCGGCGGCGGACAAGATGGGCAGCTTCTCGTGCGGCGTGCCGATGAGGGCTTTTTTCACATACGCGATTTGTGCATTCGAGACGATTTGCACCGATGAATCATCGGCCACTTGAGCAAAATAGCTGTAAATCGGCGCGCCGCTCTCAGCCACTTTCGCGCGCACATAAGCGAGCGTGGCCTCGTGCTCTTCTTTGATGGCAGCTTCGACCATCGGGTCGCTCTCGACCAAGGCTTTGCGCGCTGTGCGGTCGAATATGGGGCGCAGCAAGGATTGGCTGTCTAAGATGCGCCATTTGCCAGAAGCGTTGTCCAGCGTTAAATCGATGATGCCCAAATGATCGCCCCAGCGGCCCGGCATGACGGAGGCCACGCCATTGATCGTGCCCTTGGCGATATTGACTTTGGGATGGTTGGCAAACTGCTGACTCGGGAACTCGGCATGCGAGTGGCCAAACAAAATTGCATCAATGCCGGGCACATCGGCTAAGCC
>JAYVJQ010000070.1:0-3656 GCA_043769055.1 Allobrachymonas sp. | reverse complement strand
TTATACATGTCGCGTTGGTTGGCCAAAAAGGGCAGGATTTTGTCTTTGCCCCAAGTGGGCCAGTGGTGCTGGGCAATCAATACCTCGCTGATCTCGCCAAATTCGCGCATGGCCTGCGATATATAACGCGACCAAGCATTGCCATCTCGCACCTCTGCGCCCCGAATGGTGTACAGGTTGTGCATGTTGTGACTGGTGTTCTCTGCCATGTTCAGCAATTTGAACTGGGGGAAATACATGTTCATCTCACTGGGCGCTTCACTACCGGGGGTGAGCTGAAAAACAATCTCCACGCCATCGATCTTGCGCTGCTCAAGATTCTTCTTGATCAAATCGGTCGGGGCCAGCAGCGAGATGGTGCCGTTGGAGACGTTTTTGCCCAAGCCCGTGTCCACCTGACCGCGTGGGCCAGGCGGCAACAGCGGGCCAAACTGAAACTGCGCTCGGCGGCTCATGGCGTTGCCAGCAAACACGTTTTCTGCCACCGCATGCTCCATGAAACCATCGGGCGCCAGCACTTTTGTTTTGCCTGCGACCACATCAGCCTCGTCGGCCACGCCCCGCACGCCGCCAAAGTGATCAACATGGCTATGGCTATAGATCACCGCGATCACCGGGCGCGCTGGACGGTTGGCGTAATACAAGCCCAACGCGGCCTTGGCGGTTTCAACCGACAAAAGTGGGTCAATGATGATGAGGCCAGAATCACCTTCAATGAGGGTCATGTTGGCCAAATCCATCCCGCGCACTTGGTACACACGGTCAGTGACTTTGAACAGGCCATGTATTGCATTGAGCTGCGCCTGCCGCCATAAGCTGGGGTTCACGGTATCGGGCGCAGTTTCTGCTTTCAGAAAATCATAGGGTTTTAGGCTCCAAACGGTTTTTCCCTCAGCATTGACAACCAAGGCATCGGGCAGGGCCGCGATGAAGCCGCGTTTGGCATCCTCAAAATCTGCTTTGTTTTGAAACGGCAGGCGAGCCAGAATTTCAGCGCGGCTGGCCGTGGTGTGGGCAGCTTGCAGTGGGGCGCTAGAGTTTGTGTGCTGCTTCATCACCCATATGAGCACCCCCACTAACAACACAGCTGTTGCACCTAGGGCGATCTTCAGGCGAGGAGATATTTTCATTTTGCAGATGTCCAGTTCAATCCGAGATTGTCCATGAAGCGGTGCTTGGTGGCTAATCGGGTTCTCGCGCTTGCTTGTCAGCGATTTTTGCTGCAATATTCTCAATCGCTATAGCATTTAAAGTATATGAATTTGATAGCACTCTACGCAGGTTTTATCCCGGCTATCATCGTGTTTTGCTTATAAAAGTCCATCCCAGCAAGGAAACAGCATGCTCAAGAAAATCTTGATGGGTTTCATCCTGTTTTTCGTATCGCTCATTGCCTATTTACTGCTCTGGCCCGTGCCCGCGCAGCCCGTCGTGTGGCAAAAGCCTTTGCCCGCACCGTATGTGGGCGACCATGCGGTGAACACTAAGCTGGCTAATTTGCAAAGCATTGCCACGGGCAGCGAAATCGGCCCTGAGCATCTGGCGGTTGGGCCTGATGGCAAGCTGTATGCCGCCATGGCCAGCGGCAATGTGCTGCGCATGCAGCCCGATGGAAGCGCGCAAGAAGTGTTTGTCAACACGCAAGGCCGCGTGCTGGGCTTTGATTTTGATGCGCAGGGCAACTTGATTGCTGCGGATGCGATGCGCGGCCTGCTCTCGATTGCGCCCAATGGCAGTATCACGGTGCTGGTCAGCGAAGTCAAAGGTGATCCCATTCGCTACGCCGATGCGGTCGTGGTGGCCAAGAGCGGCAAGATGTATTTAAGCGATGCCACCACTCGCTTTGCACCCAAAGACTGGGGCGGCACATTTGAAGCCAGCGTGCTCGATATTTTGGAGCAATCTTCCACGGGCCGCATCATCGAATATGACCCCGCCACCAAAACCACACGCATCGTAGCCACGGGTCTGAGCTTTGCCAATGGCGTGGCTTTATCTGCCAACGAGCGACACATCTACGTTGCTGAAACTGGTAAATACCGCATCTGGCGCATCGAGGTGAACGCAGTGGATTTAGACGTGCGCCAAACCAGCGGCTTAAGTGGCGCGACGCATATCGTGTTGCCCAACCTGCCCGGCTACCCCGACAACCTCATGCGCGGCCTGCCCACTGCGGATGGCAAACCCAAGCTCTGGGTGGGCTTGGCCAAGCCGCGCAGCCAAGTCGTCGATGGCATGGCCGAGAAGCCCTTGCTGCGCAGCATCACCCTGCGCCTTCCCCGCTTCCTCTGGCCCATTCCCCCACGCTACGGCCACGTGATTGCATTCACGGAAGACGGCACCATCGTGCAAGATTTGCAAGACCCCACGGGCGTGTATCCTGAGACGACTTCGGTACTGGAGACGAAAGAGCGGCTGTATATCCAGAGCTTGCATGCGAAGAATATTGGATGGATGAAGCGGCCTTGATCGAATCACTTGCGATCATCATTTGACGGGGATTTCTCACTGCCATATACTATCGCCATATAGCAATTTGGAGAAGTCATGTCAGTCGCCTCCGTTTTCATCAACAACCGAACGCAAGCCGTGCGCCTGCCAGCTGATATGCGCTTGCCAGATGATGTCAAGCGCGTACAGATCCGCGCGGTGGGCCGCGAGCGCGTGATAGCGCCGCTGGATGGTACTTGGGATAGTTTTTTTCTCTCAGCGCCTTCAATCTCTGGCGATTTTCTAAGCGAACGCGCCAGCCAATTGCAAGATAAGCGCGAGAGCTTTTAAGCCATGCTGCGCTACTTGCTCGATACGAATATCGTGATCTACGTGATCAAACGCAAACCTCTCGAATTGCTAGAAGTTTTCAACCGCCATGCGGGCAATATGGCGATTTCTTCCATCACCTTGGCCGAGTTGATTCACGGTGCAGAAAAGAGCAGCAAGATCGCGGAAAACCTGCGCGTAGTGGAAGATTTCACAAGCCGCTTAGAAGTGTTGCCCTACACGCCGAAAGCCGCCCAACACTACGGCAGCATCCGCGCCGCATTAGAGAAAATCGGGCAACCGATTGGAGTGAACGATCTTCACATCGCTGCACACGCAAGGAGTGAAGGCTTGGTGCTAGTGACGAATAATTTGAGCGAATTCAATCGCGTACCGGCCTTGCAAGTGGAAAACTGGGTCGGCTGACCACTCAGCTAAGCGCTTGAATCACATCTGCTGGTGCTTGCACCGCTTATGCGGCTCATCCATCCCGCGACAGCTACGTGATTGCCCTCCCGGAAGACGGCAAGATTGTTCAAGACTTGCAAGACCCGAGCGGCGCGTATCCAGAGACAACTTCGGTGCTGGAGACGAAAGAGCGGCTTCATATCCAAAGCTTGAATGCGAAGAATATTGGGTGGGTGAAGCGGACACCAAACTAAATTCTTTATGAACTACGGCTTCTTCGGCTGCCTAGTGACATCCCAACCATCGTAGGTAACGCCAGGAAAATTTTTGGCGTATATAAACAATTCGTTATTCAAAGCGTGCAACGAATCTGCTGTGTGAACCTCGGATTTAGTAAGTTGTAGCCATTGTTGATTCGATTTATCTTGATGCTCTTCGACATAAACGTAGCCTTGAGCTTCCAGCTCTTTACGTATTTGTGAAAAGTA
>JAYVJQ010000069.1:0-2754 GCA_043769055.1 Allobrachymonas sp. | reverse complement strand
GATCGAGATCGCCTCGTGGGGTGAAGTAGTTGTCCATCGCCTGCAACACGGCGGGCCATTTCAGTGGCTTTTGAAAACTCGCCCAAGCTTTGGCTGGCGAGATACTACCAACCCACACAATACCAATGCCGCCCAAAGTCTCGACTTCTTGCAAGGCTTCGCTGGCTTCGGGGCTGGTGCCATCAATCAAGCTCAGGCGGGGCGCGGCAGGCGATTGGCCTTCCACCCAAGGCTCATAGCTCCATTCGCGGGCTGATTGCCGGTCTTGCGACAGGCGAAAAGCGGTGTTCAGCGCATGCCGCTCCGCGCCTGAAAAGCCCACAACCCTGACAAATACTCGTTGCATCATGTGTGAATGATAGAGCGAACTAAGCAGTTCGTGATAATTCTCACAGTTTTGTTACGATTCTTCATCATCTGCGACGCAATTGGTGTGACTCTGCAACGACAACAGCCACTATAACTGCGCAAGCAAGCTCTTGATCTCTTTGGGCGAGGGCGGTTTGGAGACAAAGGCATCGGCACCCGCCATTTTGGCGCGCATTTTGTCCAGCATGCTGCTGCGGCTGGTGATCATATAAATCGTCGGCTGCTTGCCGCCTTGGCTGCGCACCCATGAGCGAATCGATTTGCACAGTTCAAAGCCATTTTGTGCGCCCATGTCCACATCCAGTAACGCAGCATCAATCTGAGTCAGCGTTTTGAATAAATTCAAAGCTTCGGCCACATTGCTGGCTTCAAAAATTTGCACATTACCGCGCAGCATCAGGCGCGCGCGCATGTAAAGCCGCGCCGTTAAATCGTCGTCCACCACCAACACACGCTTTGGCAGTGGCCCATCGTGCTTCAAACGCCCCTTGGCCCCATGGCCTGCGATGATCGCTTGCGTCTGCTGGCTGTTGATGCCATCGCGCACCGTATCGGCTTTGGGATGATCCGACTGATCAGGGGGCAGGGTATCGCCCCCGAGCATCTGAGTCTTGCTCTGTGCAGCACTATCTTGCGGGCGGTTGAGCGTAAATAAATCTTGCGGCAAGGTAGAACCCGGATCTTCATAGACCTCTTGCGTGCCGATTTCTAAATAATCCGGCAATTCCACATCCCTGGCTGGCTGGCGATTCATGCCGCTATTCTGTCACTATTTGTGTGCAGTCCTGCCACAAGTCGGGCTATAAACTTCAATTCGGATTGACAGCCTGCACCTTGGCCTGCAATATGCTTGCTATGGACCGCCGAAACTTCATAGAAACTTGCTCTGCCAGTGCTGCCTGCGTGGCAAGCGCCAGCAGCATTCCCGCTTGGGCGCTTGACGCCAAACCCAAAACTTATGGCCGCGTGTTGCTCACCGATGAGCGGGGCGATGCGATCAAATCCGCTAGCTTGAAGCCGCAGGTTAATTACATTTTTCACTACCCCTTTGAAGCCACGCCGGTTTTCTTGCTCGACCTGGGCAAAGCCGTGCCGCCCCTCAAAAGCGATGCACTCAAAACCCACAATGGCCAAGTCTATGCGTGGCCCGGCGGCGTGGGTAAAGGCCGTTCCATTGTGGCCTTCAGCGCGATTTGCGCACATCAGCTGGTCTATCCAACGCCCAACATCAGCTTTATCAGCTTTCGCAAGGGCAAGCCCACCCATGCCAAAACGCCCGATGCTGGCGCAGACCTGATTCACTGCTGCGCTGACCACAGCCAGTACGACCCGGCCCAAGGTGCCAAGGTGCTCGGCGGCCCCGCTCGCCAGCCCCTGTGTGCCGTGCTGCTGGAGCACAACGCCAAAGACGACACCCTCACCGCCTACGCGACTTTGGGCGGCGAATTGTTTGACGAATTCTTCAAAAAATACGATGCCAAACTCAGCATCGAGATCGGCAGCAAGGCCAAAAATGCGGTCGTCCAACGCAGTTCGGTGCGCGAGTTAGAGCGCTACTGCAGGAATCCGGTGAAATGCTGAGGAAGCTCCACTATTGATGAAAATACCGTATTAGCCCACGTAAAATATTAATAGTTTGCTATATTTAGCATAGCAAATGACACGCTTAAATGACTGACCTCTACCTCTTATAAAAATTTTCTGCTTGCATGAGTTTGAGTTATTTCCTATAATTTCAGTAACTCTTGAAATTAAAGGAACTCCATGAATCTCACGCCTTTGGCTCAAAGTTTTGTGCTGCATTTCGGTGAAATGGGCAGCCGCTGGGGCATCAATCGTACGGTGGGGCAGATTTATGCGCTGCTGTTTGTGAGCGAGCGGCCTTTGAATGCGGATGAGATTGCCGACGCGCTGGATTTTTCTCGCTCGAATGTGAGCATGGGCTTGAAGGAGCTGGATTCTTGGCGGCTGACCAAATTGCAGCATTTGCCGGGCGACAGGCGCGAGTATTTCAGCGCGCCTGATGATGTGTGGCTGATTTTTCGCACGCTGGCCGATGAGCGCAAGAAGCGCGAGATTGATCCCACGCTGTCGATGCTGCGCGATTCATTGCTCGTTGCGCCCACGAATGCGCCTGATGCGCACGCACAAAAGCGGATGGCCCAGATGCATGAGCTGATTGAGCTGGTGACCACTTGGTTCACCGATATTCAGCGCTTGGATGAGCAGACCTTGCGCCAGCTGATGAAGATGGGCGCAGCGGCGCAAAAGCTGCTCGAACTCAAAGACAAACTTACTTTCAAAACTCACCATAAATCTGAAACCCAAGCGGAGACAAACGCGATCACAGAAAGCCATTTACCCCCGATTTAAAGGAGTTGCCAT
>JAYVJQ010000068.1:0-3108 GCA_043769055.1 Allobrachymonas sp. | reverse complement strand
TCTAACATGCCATCCATTTCGCAGATAGCAGCATTAAAGTTACTGACAAAGAAAAAATAGTCTCAATTTTGAAATTAGGAAAACCCAAATAATTATTTCTCTCGATCTCGGGAACTAAAGCGTAAGAAGTACTCCTCTGTTAACTTATGAGTACTGGTTTATTTCATCTTGATCCGTCATGCGATGCGCCTGCGCAGGTGTCCTCGCGTTACGAGGGTTTGGATGTACGCATGAACATGTTGATGGTGCAGTCGCTTGGAGGCTGTTCAGTTTCGTATCGGCAGTTTCTAGAAGAATTATCGAAAATACTGGCGGTCTACTTTCGCAAGCGCTTGTTTGATGCCAGCGATGACGTAGATGATCTGGTGCAAGAGGCGGTGTTAGCGATTCATCACCGAAGGCATACCTACCGCACTGAGCTACCTGTGATGGTCTGGGTGTATGCGATTGCGCGGCATAAGCTGATCGATTGGCTGCGTCAGCGTGGAGCCAAACCGCAGCATGTGACGTTGGAGGCTAGCGGTGCGCATGAGTTGGAAGGCGAAAGCGCTACCGGGCAATGGGATGCCTGGTGGGATTTGCGCAAGTATTTGCAAGACTTACCCGGTCAGCAAGGGCAATTAATCGTACACACTAAAATTGATGGTTATTCGGTGCAAGAGACGGCGCGCATGATGGGTATGAGCGAAGCTGCGGTAAAAACAGGTGTTCACCGCGGAATCAAAGCATTGGCGACAGCCTTGCAGCAAACACCCAGACCCAAAACGGCCTCATCATGAATCCTCATTTGCTAGATCAATTAGCGCAAGAGCACGCTCAGCAAGTTAGGCCTTGGATCAATCAGCGCCAGCTTTGGATGTGGAGCGGCATGGGGCTGGCTTGCAGCATCGCTTTACTGCTATTGATCGGCTTGCGTCAAGATTTGTTGTTGGCCACAGGTAGTAACATTTTTTGGATCAAGATCGTTTTTCCTTCTTTGCTTACCGGTTTGGCAACGCTAGCGTGGTGGTCGTCCCTGCACCCAGGCTACCGGTTCAAAGCAGCTTGCTCAATTGCAGCTGCTTGTGTGGGCGTGTACTGGGTGACTTCGTTGGCGGTGGTGCTACCCACTGATTCTCAGACTTGGAATACTGAACTGTGGGGCAATACTTGGCTTGAGTGCATGGCGTATATCGCCTATTTATCGATTCCGATGTCGCTTTGCCTTGTGTGGATCACGAGGCGCTATGGCGTGCTACAACCCGCATGGAGCGGCTTCTTGTGTGGGCTGGTGGCGGGCACAGCAGCTGCAGCCTTGTATTCCTTGCATTGCCGCGAGCCTGGACTGTTGTTTTTAGGTAGCTGGTATCTTCTAGGCGCTTTGGTTCCTGCAGTTTTAGGCGCAATCCTTGGCCCGTCACTGTTGGCTTGGCGCAAATAAGTATTCTTTCTGCGCTGCTCATGTAACTTGCATGCAGACTGCTACGAATTGGGCTGATATGACATTGGTCATCTCAATTGTAGGAGCAGCCCATGAACGAATCAGCGATTTCTCGCAAATCTATTTCTAGTAAATCTAAAGCCACTCAGCCAGCGCGCCGATCATGGCTGAAAAAAATTAATAAAGTGCTTCTCCTCATGGGTTTGAGCGCTGGTGCTGTGTTCGGTGCTGTGCAGTATAAGCAGCATTTCGACAAACAGCATGACTTGAGTGTGATTGGAAATGGCATTCCCACGGTGGTGCAAGTGCATGACCCGGGTTGTCGATTGTGTCAGCAGCTGCGCAGCAATCTATTTGCTGCAACTAGCGCACTGGATGATGAAGCTCTTCAGGTTCGTATCGCTGATATCGGTAGTACTGCTGGTGCAAACTTTGCATTTACTCACCAAGTGCCGCATGTCACTTTGTTATTTTTCGATGCGCGTGGCAAAGTGGTAGAAAACCTACAAGGTGTTAAAAGTGAGGACGAGATTGAGCGATCCGTCAAATCTTTGTTGGCGCTGCGGCGTTAAGTACTTTGCATTTTACAGGAGCTGTCCTTGTCGATTCAAAGCCAGCCATTGCTGCGGATCTCTGGGGTGAGCCGTTTCGTAGCGCACCATGTCGCGCTCAAAAGCATGCCGATGCGAAGGATCAAACATCGCGCGCATTTCGCGGCCACGGTTGTTCCATCGAATCACTGTGCTTTGTACACTTTGCGTGACTTGGCTGTGTGATCTCCATACTAAATTTGATCCTACGATGACTGGGGTGTGATAGGGCTCTGTCCAATCGATAATGGCCTGAATGTCGCTATCAGCCAAAACGATGCAGCCGTTAGTTGAAAAAACAGGGCGAGAGGGTTGTCCCTTGGGCGAGCCATGTAGCCAGATGCCAAAGCCTGTTTTACCTTGATATCGATCAAATGGGTTGGGATAATTCACGGGCAGAGCACCCGCACCAAAAAAGCTGTCGCGCAGTTGCGCAGGTGATATTTTTCGGGTCACAGCATAGATGCCTAGGGGTGTTTTTTCGTCTCCTTCGATTTGTTTGTCAGTACCTAGGCGTCCCACCGAGACGAAGAAATCAAAGACTACTTTCACTTGGTTGGAATCGATGGACAAAGCGTGAAGTCTTGCTTTAGTCGTGTCGATAACCAAAAGAGTTTTAGTATGACTGCCCAAACTGACGACCTGCGAAGGTAGCGTGTTTGCAGCTGGGCGGTGACGCAGAGCTAGGCGACGAAGCTTGATTTCTTGCTGCAATTCTTGCATTGAGGTCTCAGGATTTGCACCCATGGCAGGTCTGGTACGTGCACTATGCCAGCTAAGTAAGTCTGCGTAAACTAACTGAGCGGGTGCATATTTGGGAAACCGCTCGCTCAAAGTCTTTGATTGCTCTAATGCTAAGCGAAGCTGCCCTTGCTCAATCAAGTTCAGAATATTTTCTAGCTGATGCGCTGCCCAAGCGCTTGGTACGAGTGAAGGCGACAACGGTTGTTTTGCCCAAGCATCGACACGCAAGCTTAAGCTAGACAAAACCCCTAAAGATTGAAAGCACAAACGGCGATTCACTAGTAAAAACTTAATTAAATAAAAAAGCATTAGTTCGCCGAAGTGCGAACCCATCAATTTTTCCTATACGTTCAC